>JAUWNA010000419.1 GCA_030612905.1 Promethearchaeota archaeon | reverse complement strand
TTGCTAAAAATTTTATAAGAGTAGTTTTACCACTACTAATTCCTAACACCATTACTTTTAAAGGTTTGTTAGGTTCGTTTTTTCTAAGCGCGCTAATAATTGAATCCTTAATTTTCACCCATTCATTATTAATCGTGTTTTTTTCAATTATTTCTACATTATCTTTATTACCCGTGATAATCTCTAACTTTGATGGTTCCAACGCATATAATGGATAATTATTAGCACTTGGAACGATTATTGTGTTTTCATTCTCGCTTTTTTTAGGTACTAATGTTTTTCCAAAGACTTCAATTTTGCCTTCTAATAATATAACCCTTGTAGGACCTTTAATTAAAAGAGTATGCCCTTTTTGTACGTCTTGTATCATATGTTCCTCAAATCATCTTATATAATAAAAATAATAATTATTTTTCTTCTTACATTTTATACTTATTAACTAACAGAAATATACTTTTTCTTTCATTATCTTAAATTTTTAATTCATAAATATGTAATGTTTCTTGAAAACCTAATTTCGTTAACAATGTTTTTACGGCATTATCTGCGTCTTGCTTTAAAGCTAATCTGATCGAATGGATATGATTTCCTTTAAAAAAATCAACAATAAATCTCACGATTTCTTCTCCTATTCCTAATCTCCTCTTTTCTTCCTTTACAATTAAGTTAGAAATGAGCCCAAATCGACAACCCTTATCTGATGTTTTAATTGAACAATTTGCCATTCCAATAATGGATTCTTTTTCCTCATCAAATGCTACAAATACTTCAGAATTTGAATCTATTTTCATGTGTTCCATTATACTCTTTCTCCATCTCTCTTCATCAAACTCTTGGCCCTTTAATATGCAAAGATTCTTCATTAATAGCGTGATTTCCTCTGTATCCTTTTCTGAAAATTCTCTAATTAACATTTTTAAAAATTTTTAAATTACATCTATCTAATTATAATAAATTAATTTTTTTTTAATTATTTGTTGATTATTCTTTCCAAATTAATCACAAATCTCATCGATAAAATTTAAAAGTGTGGAAACAATCTCATCGTGATCTGGACTACATAGAATTGGATGGTCATTATGGTTTAACCATATTTTTTTCTTTACTTTAGAATTAACAATTTCATAAATAAAATCCATACTATTCTTTTTAATTACTGAGTCTAAGCGTCCTTGAAAAAATAAAGCAGGACAATTTATTTCTCCTAAAGTTTTTCTCATTTCCTCGATTAGTTTATTAAATTTTCCAATAACATTAAGGGGAATTTTATCGTAACCTACCCATTTTCCATTTGTCTCTTGTTTAAACTCTTTTAACGGAATTGGATAATATTTAACAAATATTTTTAACAATGGAACTAATTTGGGAGCAAGACCTCGAATTCCAATGGGAGCACTTATAGTAAAGACTCCATCGATGTTATTATTACTTGCTAATATTAAAGAAAAAACACCCCCCATAGAATGACCTCCAACTATAATTTTTTCACATTTTTCTCTAATTAATGTTATCTCTCTTTCTAGGGCTCTCTTCCATGCGCTCAATGGAGTAATTCGTAAATCATCGGGTGAGGTTCCAAATCCGGGTAATAATGGTATATGAACGGTATACCCTTTTTTTTGTAAATCTTCACCTAAAGGTTTTAGGTCTGCGCAGGTTCCACCCCCTCCACCATGAATAATTAAAATCCCAATATCATTTCCGTTAAAATAAAAAGGTCCAGCACCAGATAATGTAACTTTAGATTGATCATTCATATTCTAAATTGCTTCATTTTTTTATTTCTTTATAGCATGGAATACAAATATTTCTATCCTGATATCCTATGATACGGCTGTCCATTGTAAGTTCACCACATATCTCACAGGGAACCGATTCTTCAATTTGTGCCAATATTGGAGGATCAAATTCAATTTCTCTTATATCGAAGAGATCTTCAGGTTCCAGATCTAAAAGCTTTTGAATTTTTTCATCTCTAGATAATTTTTTACTATCCATAACAGAAGCTTTTAAAGCTAATTTAACCGCTTTTTGGCTCTTTCTACTGTATATCTTATAATTATTCTTACCATAATCATTATGAATTAAGTTGCCTTTTCCATATGTTGTGCCCAATAATGCTTGAAGCGCGTCAACGCTACAATTATCGGTCTCGACAACAGCTACTAGCTCTTCGTCAGAAGAACGCTCAAAACCGTGTTCTAAAGCATATTTTGCAACTAATACGCCTATTGCAATACCTGGGCATAAGTGACCGTGAAAAATCGTAGCTTTTTTCATTAATTCTCTAGTGTCCATTCAAAATCAGCTAATATTTTAGATTTATTAAAAATATCAAATAAATAATTTATTAGATAATTTAAATATATTTATAATATAGGAATGAAATTTCTTGTAGATGCCATGCTTGGCAAATTATCTCGGTTCTTGAGAATTTTTGGATTCGATACAATTTATGCCAATGATTTAATCGATTATTATCACGTGGATCCCGTTCCAGATCAAAAATTAAAAGAATACGCCGAAAAGTACGATAGAATAGTTATAACTAAAGATTTGCCGTTCTATCAAAAAATGGGGGAAAAAGCAATATTTCTAGAAGGAAAAGGTGTCTATAACTATTTAAACCAACTTCAAGTAAAGCTAAAATTATCCTATAAGTTTACCATTCAGAATGCGAGATGTTCGACTTGTAATTCACCTCTTCAAGAAGTTACTGATAAGATTTTGATAAAAGACTTAGTGAAACGTGAAACTTTTTTGAACTACAACGAATTTTTTCAATGTGTTAATCCAACATGTAGAAAAGTATTTTGGAATGGACCACATATAGCGGATATTAATAGAAAAATACAAAATATGAACGAAAACTAAGTCTTGGTGCTTGAGAA
>JAUWNA010000540.1 GCA_030612905.1 Promethearchaeota archaeon | reverse complement strand
TGATCCAATAGAATGTCCTGGCGTATGAATAACTTCTACTGTTATATCACCTAAATCGAATGTATCGCCCTCTTTTAACGATTTTACTTCTTTTGGGGGAGGATATTTAAATGAATTTTTATCATTTAAAACATTTACAATCTCTTTTGGAGAGTCTTTGAGAATAGATATATCAAACGGCATAGACGCGTTTTTTGATTCGCTTTCATGAATATAAATTGTATCAAATTCATCATTTGCGCCTCTATGGTCGAAATGCGAATGTGTATTGAACACTAAAAGTTCTCTATTTTCAATTAACTTATCTATAATAGGTTTTAGAGGGAAGAGTCCGCACCCAGTATCAATCAACAAAGCTTTTTGAGAACCAAGAATCAGGTACATATTAGTATAAGTGGTAAGAAAACGAGGATCCACTTCGTCAAGCTTTTCCCGGATAACAAATAAGTAATTTTTATGCTCGATAACTTCATACCAGTTTTCAGCATTTGACATAAAACCAATAGTTAGAAAATTAATTTAAAATTTATTATTCATTAACTTAGTTCTAAAGATATGTCATGTATTTTTGATGTAATTTTACGATAAATTGCTCTTAATACGATCTCAAAAGCTTTATTTTCAATATTTTGGGGAATTCCTAAATTCTCTAAAGTATCTATGATTTTTCCAGGCTTTCTAAATGTAAACCCAATATTATAATCATCAATATCTGTGCCCGATTTTTTTTGTTCGCTTGATAATTCTACAATAGAGATTTTTGGAACGTTAAATTTAAATTCAATATTACTTGTAGTAGGAACTTTTTCTGATTCATTATTACTTTTTCCTCCTTGCCCTAAACTTAATTCGTTGAGAATTTCACTTTTAGATTTTCCTCGTAATTCTAACAGTAAAAATGGATTATAATCTAAAACGCGGGCGATATATAAAATTACAGCAGCAATATGTTTGCATGGAATTGCCGCATCGGGACAGGAACAAGTTGCATTTAAGCCTTTCGACGCGTTTAGAAATAGTGAATATCCGTTCTCATCAAAGATAGTAATTATATCTTCTGGTAAGAATCCTTCTAATAATTCTATTAGATTGATGGTTTTTTTTGCTAGTTCTTTAAGTATGATTTTCCATCCTTCTTCGAGGATAGGTTCAAAATTTATCTTCACCCTATATGGTGTTGGAGCTGTACCTTGTACGGTTGCAAAGATTTGACCTGTACTAATAGAAAGATTCTCGATTCGTCTTTCGTCTTTAACATATTCAATTCCCCTTTGCATTCTAAATGGTCGTCCTACTTTTAAATTTGATTGAATCCACTGCTTACCCCAAGAAGTTTTGGCAAAATTTACGAGATTTTTTTTAATTTGTTCAACTTCTTCACGAGTGCGTTCTTTCTCGTATTCGCTCTTTTTTTGGGGCTTGGTAGGTCCTTTACGCCTACTACGACGATTCTCCATGAATTCTTTTCTTCTATTGTCTATTATTATCACTTTTATTTTTTAATTACTTAATAATAACACTTTCTTTAATTTTTCATCATCTAAATTTGAAATCCAAGATTCTCCTGTGGATGTAACGATTTTATCAGCTAGATCTCGCTTTTCTTCCAGTAGATAATCGATTTTTTCTTCAATAGTTCCTTTAGAAATGAATTTATAAACATTTACTACTGATTTTTGACCAATTCGATAAGCCCTATCCGTTGCTTGGTCCTCAACGGCTGGATTCCACCAACGATCAAAATGGATAACTGTAGTCCCTTGGGTCAAGTTTAAGCCCGTTCCACCCGCTTTTAGAGACAGAATTAATATTGGAGGGCTTTCAATATTTTCTGATTGAAATTCATCAACAATTTCTTTTCTTTTTTTTTCTTGCACGCCCCCATGAAAGTAAAGAATCTTGAATTTATACTTGTGTTCAAGAACTTTTTGTAAGATATTTCCCATTTGCGTGAACTGAGTGAAAATTAAGACCTTCTCTCCATTTGAGATGACTTCATCAGTCATTTCTAATAATCTCTCT
>JAUWNA010000054.1 GCA_030612905.1 Promethearchaeota archaeon | reverse complement strand
CTAAATTTTTCAGTAAAACGATTTAGAATCCACAATATACCATTTGCAACGGTTAATATCAAACCAAAACCGGAAAGAAGCTTCATTGTCCAAAAGAAAATTAAGAAAGTAATATTTAAATCAACAAATCCAAAGATCAATTCAAGAATCATGAAAATAGTAGTTGCAACTAAACCAATTATATAAAATATGTCAAATTTTTTGAGATCTAGATTCATAAATAAAATAAATTACTTGAAATCTTAAAAATATTCGTGTTTTCAGACTTTAAGTAATATTTTTCAAAAAATGCTATTGAAAAGCAGTTTAAAAACTATTCAAAGCTTTTAAAAGACAGGAGTAAGCCTGCCAGATAATAAATATAAACATATTATCAAAAACAGTTAAAAAAACAAATTTTTTTAACTTCAAAAAATTTCAGAGAAATTTAAATTTGGTTAATTATCTCTTTCAAAATCTGTTTATTGAAAGATCCAATTGTAACTCCTTTGTTAACGATTAATTCCCCATACAATTTAATGTTTTTATTTAAGAGCTTACCATCCTTAAAAATTATTAAAGCGGGTACTGCATTGATATTCAATTCTTGAGCTAACTTAGAACTTTCACCAATATCAATTATTTTTAACTTTATAATACCTTCATCTCTAATTTGTTCTAATATTGTAGTGAATAATTTACAAGACCTACACCATTTAGAACATAAAACAATTATAAATTTACCTTCATCAGGACCATCAATTCCAAATTTTTTTAGCTCTTTTATATTCAAATAATATTATCTCCTTTTTTTTTATCTTCCATATTCTTCAATAATGCTATAGATTTTATCAATTAAATCTTCAATATCAATAGTGCTTTGTTCTTCTGTTGTCATATTTTTAATAGAAACTTTATCATTCTCAGCTTCTTTTGGTCCTATTATCAACACGATTAAAACACCGAGCTCGTTAGCTTTTTTTAATTGGTTTTTTAAATTTTTGAACCTGTAATCTATTACGCACGGAAAATCCTCATCTCTAACCATTCTTGCTAATTTTAACGCGTAACTAGACACATTATCGTTAATAGAGGCAATATAAATAGTATCAGTATAATCTTTTTCTTTAATTTCTTCAGGAATTAAATTATATGTTTTTAAAAATAAAGAAAACATTAACACGCCCATCCCAAACCCTATTCCTGATATTTTTTCGTCTGAGAATAGAGATAACAAGTCGTCGTAGCGTCCTCCTCCAAAAATGCTTCTGATGTTATCTTTTCCAGTATCAAATACTTCGAATACTATACCAGTATAATAATCTAGACCTCTAACAACGCTTGAAGAAAACGTACAATATTCTGTGATGTTTGCTTCTGAAAGTAATAAATTGAAATTTAATAATTCAACATAACCGCGAGAATTATAAAACTCTTTGGGGATATCCTCGAATTTATTTAATAAATCCTCTAAAGATGTAGACTCTTTTATTTTAAAAATGCCTTGGACGATTGTTTCGTCTTGGAAAGAATCAAGAACAAATTTCTCATATTCTGATTCCTCCATTTTATCAGATTTATCTAAAACCTTATAAACAAGTTGTAACTTGTCTTTAGGTACGTTTAGTATCAGTTCACACACAGAATCGATAAATCGTCGATTATTATAAAAGACTTGGAATTGATCTGATGTGGCTCCAAATTCTGAAAAGATATCAACTACGGCATTGAATATTTCGAGTTCTGCATAGAGCCCATTTTCTCCCAAGATGTCCATGTTAATTTGCTTGAATTCCCTTTTCCGACCTTTTTGTGGGCGTTCGTACCTATAACATGTAGGTACTGAAAACCACCTTATGGGTTTTTTAAGTTCTTGACTTTTTGCCGTGATCATTCGTGCTAACGATGGAGTAAGTTCTGGAATTAAGATTAGTCGCTCTCCTTTTTTCTTCTCTACTAAGAAGGATTGCTCGTAAACTAACTCATCTGAAGATTTAGCAGCAAAAATTTCAATCGGCTCCAATTTTGGACTTTCAAATTCCTCATAACTATACAGTTCCGCAACATCTCGAATTGTATCAATTATCCAGTTTATTTCTCGTAAATCCGGTGGATAATAATCTTCCATTCCTCTTAGTGGTTTTGTTGAAAATTTCTTAGACATAATATTATTCAATTAAATTAACGCTAGAGTTATTTAAAAAAACGATCATTTACAAATATTTTTTTCGGTTTTATTCGACTAAAACATTCTATTTTTGATTTTTCTAATTAGGATGTTTTGAGAAGAAAATCTATTAAAATAATTAAGCTTAAAATTAATTATGTCAGGTATTGAAATTATTAATCCTGGAACTCCCGTTGCGGGACCTTATAACCCGGGCATAAAAGCAGGTAATTTACTATTTGTTTCTGGTCAAGGATCGGCTCAGCCTGCAACTGATATTAAAGAACAGACTTTAGTTGCACTAACCAATATTAAAAAAATCGTAGAAGCTGCTGAAGGGAAAATTTCGAACATTGTCAATACAACCGTATTTTTAAAAAATATTAAAGAATTTAGCGAAATGAACAGCGTTTATAAAAGTTTTTTTAATGACAACGGAGTTTCTGAATCTTATCCCGCGAGAGTAACAGTGGAAGTATCAAATTTACCTCTTGTTAGTATGTTAATAGAAATAAGTGCTATAGTAGCGCTGTAAATAAATTAATTATCTTTTTTTTTTCCTCTTAATTATTATTTCAAATTTTAGGTTTTGTCACAGCCAATTCCTTATTAACAAAGTCTAAAAAGTAATTTTCATGTACTATCAATTAATTATTAAATTTGAAAGGTTGAAAATAGATTGATATTATCCACTAGTTATGAGGAATTAAAAGATTTAGTTAAAGATAAAAAATTTCCTATGGTAATCTGCGATCTCGATGCTTTCAATCAGAATTTAGAAAGGGTTGGGAATTATTTAACGAAAGTGAAAAAAAGTTTAAGATTATGCACTAAATCAGTTAGAGTTCCTGAATTGGTAAACAAAGTTGAAAAAGAAGACTTTGTTAACGGGATCTTTACTTATAATTCAGCTGAAGCTTTGTTTTACGCTGAAAATTATGAAATTAAAGATATTTTGTTGGGTTATCCCACGATGTCTAAGGTGGATGTTGATGAGTTATGCAAAGCAGCTAGCATAGATGGCGTAAGCATTACAGTTGTGGTTGACGATATAAAACAGATAAATTTGTTAGAAGAATTTGCAGTTAAAAATAATGTTGAATTTAATACATTGATTGAAATAGATGTTGCAGACAAATTATTTGGAAGAAATGTTGGTGTTTATCGAAGTCCAATAAGGGCCCCAAAAGCAGCAGTAAAACTGGCACAAATAATAAGTAAAGCAAATAACTTGTATTTTAGGGGAATTATGGGTTACGAAGCTCAAAATGCTAGTATAGGCGATGATAAAGCATTATTCAGATTTGCTAAAAAAAGATCTAGGAAACACGTAAATATCTGGCGCCAAAACTTTGTAGACGCACTTACTAAGGCCGGGCTTAAACCTGAAGTTGTTAACGGTGGAGGATCGGGATGTTTTCAAGAAACTGCTACCGAAACCTCTATAACAGAAATTGGTATAGGGTCTTTACTTTTTAAATCGCATATTTTCGATTCAATTAATTCTTTGAACGAGTTTTTACCATCTGTTTTTTTCGTTATTCAAATTGTTAGAAAACCTAAAGAAAACATTGCAACTGCTTTTTCAGGAGGATATGTAAGTTCTGGAAGTGTAAGAGCTATACCGATTCCTGTCATCCCAAAGAATATAATAACATCTAAAGACGAAGAATTCGGAGAAGTGCAAACGCCCTTTATTTTTGATCCAAAGAAAAGAGAATTAAACCTTGGAGATCCAATATTTTGTAGGTTTGGTAAAGCAGGTGAACCATTAGAACATTTTAATGAAATTTTGATTTATAGCAAGGGTAAACTGATAGATAGTTATAAAACTTACCGTGGATATGGTAAAAGATTTTCTTAATAAAACTAAATCGCTTCAAGAAAAAAAAATAAAAATAGAAATTGTTATTTAATATAAGTCCTTAACAGTGAAATCTAGATCAAGTTCAGTTAAAGTTTCTTTGAGTGGATACGCAGTTTCAGGATTCCAACCCATTTTTGAACAATATCCTTTATAGTCTTCTAAATAATCAACTGTTACGGTTCGTTCTGGAATTCTATTTTTGATAATATCAATACCTTCACGTAATGTGAACGCTTGCCTTAATGTTTGAATTCGGCGTCCAGTCTTAATGGCTTCTTCAATAGTTAAATCCCATCCAACAACTGCTTTAATTAATTCTAATAAAGGATATTTCTGAAAAACGTAAGCAAATTCGCATAGTCCGATGCTATGAGTAAATTGCATAATAGCTGTGAAAAGTTTTTCAGCCTCACTCCTATCGTCTCCTGGACGTTTAAATTTTCTTGGAAGCGTTATTCCCTCAAATAAGCCATTGGGTTTAATAATTGGCCCCATTACAAAAAAATCTAAACTTGCTGTCGTGTGCCTTCCTGGTGTTGGATCGAAAGCCATAGTAGTTCCCATATTTTTATAATATTTTGGTGAATGCATGCCCAATTCTTGACCCATCGAGTGCATTGCATATTCTGATCCCTTACCTAGTTTTTCTGCAGCAATTTTAGAGCCATCTGCCAGTAAGTCCCCAAATCCTTCCCGGTTTATCATTTTATTTAATAGCGTAATTATAGCTTCTGAATTTCCCCAAGTTAATTCGAGCCCGTCAGTATCGTCCTTAGAAATTAAATTTTTTTCATAACATTCGATTGCAAATGCAATTGTCGCCCCAGCAGAAATAGTATCAATTCCAGCTCGATTACACATGTCGTTCGCTTTAAATATTGACATAAGATCGTCGTTGAGTAATAGATGTCCAAAACTAGCACAAGTTTCATACTCTGGTCTATGAGTTTCTTCTAAATTCACTTCTGGAACTTTCATGATTGCCCCACAACGTACGGGGCATGAGAAGCATCCGTATGGTTTTTGTTTATACTTATCTATTTCAACACCTGATATTTTAGATAATTTCTCAGGTGGAAAATCTTCTTTCGTTCCCCCCCAATTCTTGCAGGGAGTATCTCCTATTTTAAATAAAATTTCATTTCCCATTGTAGTTCCTAATGTCCTATACCCCTCAATTCCACCTACGGTTGCGTTGTTTATACCTTCGTTATATTCTTTTGTGTGTTGGATGAGGGCATTGTTATCGGCAACTTCAATCTTTTTTGCTCCTTTGAGAACAATTGCTTTAAGTTTTTTAGAACCCATAATCGCACCAAATCCCGATCTACCAGCCAGTCTAGCTTTGTCATTAACAATTCCAGAAATTAAACTTAATTTTTCACCGGATTGACCGATGCTAGCAATTTGAACTCTGCCATATTTATCTTTTAGTTTATCTTCAGTTTGAACCGCATCCAATCCCCACAAGTCCGAAGCGTCTAAAATTTGATTATTATCTTCTATAATTGTTATATATTTTGGACTCTCTGCCATTCCCTTAATCAAAATTGCATCATATCCGCATTTCTTTATTTCGGGACCAAAATAACCTCCACAATTTGAGTCGCCCCAGGTTTTTGTTAGTGGTGATTTACCCGCAACCATGAAACGTCCTGTTAGAGGCGCTACGGTTCCAGTTAATAGTCCAGGAAAAAATCCAAATACTGATTCTGGACTGAGAGCATCTGTTTTTGGAGGTATGTTTTCATAAATGAGTTTGGCTGCTAACCCAATACCGCCTAAATATTGTCGATATATCTCTTCTGGCAAATCTTCTTCTTTAAAAGTCCCATCAGTAAGATTTACCCATAATATTTTTCCCATATAACCATTTGGCATTTTTATTAACTCTTTTTAAAATTATGTAATAAATTCATATTCAATTATTAAATACAATAAATGCTAAGAAAGTTTAAAAACATTATAAAACAGAATTTGAAAATCATTAATCTGAGATGTCTGATTTAAAAAATAAATTCATTATTATGCATTTAGATGATAATTGCGCTACGGCTTTAATAGATCTTTCTAAAGACACTGAATTAAGATCAAACGAAATTTTCATAAAAATAAATCAAAATATTCCGATGGGGCATAAATTCTCACTGAAAGATATTAAAAAAGGAGAATTAATAAAAAAATATGGTCAAATTATTGGTATAACTACTCAAGATATAAAAACCGGTGATTGGATTCACACACACAATCTAAAAAGTTATTATTTAGAGGTGGCTAAAAAATAACCGAAGAATTCTTTGGATATGCAAGACCTAAAGGAAAGGTAGGCATTCGTAATAAAGTAGCTGTTATATCTTCAGTAGTATGCGTTAATCACGTCACACGACAAATTGCGAACAAAATTGAAAATGCGGTTGCTATAACGCACCCACTAGGCTGTGGTCAATTTGGTCCAGACTTTAACTACACAGTTCGAACTTTATCTGGTTTAGGAATAAATCCAAATATTTATGGGGTTATTGTAGTTGGTTTAGGTTGTGAGAATATCACCAGTAAATTATTGGCAAGAAAAATTAAGCAATCAAAAAAACCAGTGGAATTCTTTAATGTCCAAGACATTCAAGGAGGAACAACCGCAGCAATAGAAAAAGGCATCAAAATTGGAAAAAAAATGTCTGAGGCTGCAAAGGAATTAAAACGTGAACCGTTCGACTTCTCTCACCTCGTATTAGGATTAGAATGTGGGAGTTCTGACTCAATATCGGGAATATCTGCTAATCCTTCTTTGGGAATTGTCTCAGATAAAGTCGTAAAATTAGGAGGTACATCTATTCTTCCTGAATTTACAGAATGGATAGGTACAGAACATTTACTAATTGAAAGGGCAGTAAATAAAAATGTAGCTGAAAAAATCCATTCCACTTTAAACCGATTTCTAGAAGGAACTAAAAGACTCGGAATAGATTTCCGAGGAGTTCAACCAACACCGGGAAATATAAAGGGTGGATTAACTACAATAGAGGAGAAGTCATTAGGCACCATCGCCAAAGCAGGTAAAGCTCCAATACAAGGATTATTAGACTATTCGGAGCCCCCAAAAGGAAGGGGTTTGTGGTTAATGATTGAACCGGGATTAGATATAGAATCAATGACGGGGCTTGCTGCTGCGGGAGCACAGGTAATTATTATGACAACAGGTCGAGGTAGTCCATGTGGGAATCCAATTGCCCCTGTAATCAAAGTTTGTGGGAATACACGAAGTTGTGAATGGATGGCAGGTAATATCGATATTGACGCGAGTAAGATTTTTACGGAAAATAAAAAGATTCAGGATATCGCTGAAGTACTATGGACTAAACTAAAATCAACCTGTAACGGGGAAAGAACTCTCGCTGAAATTCTAGGTTTTGAAGATTTGGCAATTTTGAGAGCAAATACAATCCTTTCAACAATGTATCAGCTATAGGATTTACACAGAACTAATAATTCTTTTTGAACTTAACATAAAATGCATTTAGATTTTTATGAGCTACGATTTTCCAGTCGAAAATTAGTAAGTTTTTTTTTGTAAAGAAAATTTTCCAAAAAAGTTTATAACAATATCTTTTTTCTGATTATTTGGTGATTTTGATAATAATAAATAAATATCTCTCAGAAAAAGATCTTTCACAAATTTTTAACTTGTTAAAACATCCATTGCGGAGAGGGATTCTTAAACAATTATCTAATGGTCCAAAAGCTTACTCACAGATTTTGAAAAATCTTAATATTCCAGAAAGTAGCATTTTAAACTATCACTTAAGAGAAATGGACGATTTACTGATTAAAAAAGATGCTAATGGAAAATATATGTTAAATGAAATCGGTGAAATTTGTTTGCAACTTATAGTTAAAGTCAAGGAAAATGAGGATATTCATAGTTTCAATAAACTTCAGCTATTGGTAGAAAAATTAAAATTAACAATATTTTTAATTCAAATAGCATTCTTGCCACTCGTAGTTATTTTAGCATTAGAACTTTACTTGTTAAACATTTTTGATTTTGGAACTATTCTTGAAATTTTTGGTTCGGGTGTGATCTTTAGTACAGTATCAGGAGCTGTCGTTATCGTGATTAGTAAACAATCGAACAGTAAATTAGAAAAGAAAGAGTTATTAGGAACTTATTCCATATATTTTGCCATTTTTATACTTATTTATACAATAATTAGACTAATATGGTAATTAGCTATTGATTATATTACAATATAGGATTATTAAATCAATCCAATTTTATATTACTTTAAATGTTGATATTATATCACTGAATTTTGCACCCAAACAAAAATAATCTTATTCTAAAATTAAATAAATGGATTCTTATCTCTGAATATTTTATCTTTATATTCTTTTAACGAAGGAGGGCAGAGACTATTTTTAGTAGCTTCTTTTTTAAGGGTTCTCATAATCTCTGCTAAATCAACTCCCACAGGACACCAGTTAGTACAATTTTCGCAGCCTGTACATAAAAATAAACCATCTTTAACAGCAGCTTCGATTCCATTATGAATATAATCTCGAACGATATTTATCGCTCCAATACCGTATTTTGACGCATAGATATTACCAAATGCTCGAGAAGCTGTGCATACATAATCACAACTTTTACATGCGATACATTTTAAAATATCTTTATAAAATAGATTTTCTTTTGCTGCTTTAATTCTCCAGTCATCTACAAATATTACAACTACTTCTTTCGCACCGTACATCCCAAAAACGCGCTTCCCTTGAATATCAGAAGTATTTGATGCCGCGGAGATAAAACTAATGTAAGCTCCATCTACATTATTAATTCTCTCATGTATTTTAGCTACAATTAAAGCATCGAAAACATTTGGCACGATTTTTTGTATTCCTACTACAACGATGTGTTTCTCAGTCGCCCTAGTTAAGAGACTTATATTCCCTTCGTTCTCAATTAGAACGATAGAACCATCATTTGCACCAATTGCATTAGCCGATGTAAGAGAAACTTTAACATCGTTAAGTAATTCTGAACGATAATTCTTCCGATAATAGGCTACTATTGCTTCTGCTTTTTCCTCTACATCTATTCCATATTTTTCCTTCATTTTTGCGACGATTTCTTTTTCAGTAAATTGAACTCCAGGGGCT
>JAUWNA010000262.1 GCA_030612905.1 Promethearchaeota archaeon | reverse complement strand
CAAGGTATTTATTGAGTTATATCTAGAATTTATTGCTTCTTTAAGGTGATAAGAACCTAAAAATTGAGGTTTTGTTAAGCTTTTAAGGTGAGCATTATAATTGCTTGTAGGAAAGAGATTTAATTTATTATTATTAAGAATATCTTCATAATCTCTTATTATATGGGGTTTATCTGGCATTTTATCGAGTTTATTATTACTTTCGTTCATTTGAGGTATATCTAACCTATTTTATTTTGCTCATGTTTTGAATATCATTTCGTTCTTAAATTTTTTATGGTTATAATTGTTACCAAAAAGCGTCTTTCAGGTTTTTGATAGGCTGTTTTTCTAAAGATTTATCAATATGATCGCCAAAATCAGAAAAATAATTCACATCGTTATCCCAATTTATTAATATATCGTTATAAACTTCAAAAAACATGTCGGATATTCGCTTTAATTCATCAATCACTTTTTTCTCTTTTGTTTTGTTTAAAGAACTCCCAATAAATAGAAAGCTTCTTCGTTTTACAATTACAAAACGAAGATCTGACATTTCGAAGTTAGAGATCCCTCCGTCGGTAAGTTTTTCAGCAAAAGTATTTAATGCACTCATCAATCCGCCAAAAAGTTGGGGGTTAATTGTTTGATCAAACACTCTTGAGAATAGAACCACTCCATGTTCGGTAAGAATCCACAAATCTTTCAATATTTTAGGCACGAAT
Source organism: Promethearchaeota archaeon (assembly GCA_030612905.1). Lineage (GTDB taxonomy): Archaea > Asgardarchaeota > Lokiarchaeia > Sigyniarchaeales > SOKP01 > SOKP01. The sequence goes on along the minus strand of JAUWNA010000262.1, from coordinate 3,424 downwards.
ATCAACAAGTTTCAGTTAATCTTTTATCCCACTTTCATATTAAATATGGTGTATTATTATTTAAAAAATCATTTTTAGATATTTTTATAACTGTATTATACATAGAAAAGGAAAAAAAATAAAAATTTGTATTTTATATATAATATTAAAATAATAAAAAACAAAAAAGTTATGATTTGGAAAACCAAAATAACCGAAATGGCGGAAATAAGGTACCCAATAATAATGGGTGCCTTTGCAGCGATAGGTTGTGCTGAATTTGCAGCTGCGTTTTCCAATACAGGCGGTTTAGGAATATTAACTGCAATAAATTATCCTACAATCGAGGATTTTCAAAAGGAACTTGAAAAAATGTCTAAACTTACCAAAAAACCTTTTGGAGTAAACTTTACAATTACACCACCTTATCTTGCAAAAAAAGGGCGTGGGAAAACTGAACAATCTTACAATGATTTTTTGGATATGTCAATTGAGAAGGGAATTAAGGTATTCACGACTTCTGCTTACCAAACACCACATTTAGGAAAAAGAATTAAAGACGCTGGTTGTTATTGGTTCCATAAATGTACGACTATTAAGCACGCAATGGCGGCCCAAAAGAGAGGGGCTGACGCCATTACAATTGTAGGTCTCGAGGGAACAGGATTTAAAAACCCTAACCAAAATACAACCTTAGTAAATATTACAATGGCGCGTAGGTTGTTAAGTATTCCAATTATTGCTGCGGGGGGGATTGGAGATGCTAGAGGGTTTCTTGGTACGTTAGCTATGGGGGCAGACGCTGTATGTTTAGGAAGCTCAATTATAGCCACAGAAGAGAGTCCCGCTTCAAAAAGATGGAAAGCTCAAGTATTAAATCAAGATATATTTGACGAGAAATATTATAAAAAAATATTTCATCTTGAATTAAAAGATTCACCTATAGCCTCGATGGCCATAGGTCATGTGGATCAAATCTTACCATTAAAAGAATTTATTGACAATATAATTAACGAGGCGGAACAAATTCTAAAAACTTGGGGTTATAAGGGCGAAGTATTTAACACACTATAGGATTTAATGATTAAAGTTAAAAGACTATAAATTTTTTATAAATTTATATAAATCACTAGTTTTACGCGATATTAATGAAATTTGATTACGGTAAAAGTGGAATTGAAGTCTCACTCGAGCCAAGTTGGGACGCGACGATATTTGGCCCGTCGAACCAAGATGTTATTGAAGACCCAATTAACGCGATTAGAAATGCCATCAAAAATCCAATAGGAACTCCTTCTTTAAAAAAAATTGTAAAAAGTAAGAAAGAAATAAAATCTGTTTGCATTGTAGTTTCAGACGCTACACGTCCCGTTCCATCTCATCTCCTTCTAAAGGGGCTCTTAAAAGAATTGAACGGCTACGGGCTCCAAGAGGAAAAGATTAAAATTTTAATTGCGACTGGATTACACCGTACATCTCGTAAAGACGAATTAGAAAGAATTTTAGGGGAATATCTAACAAGCAGCGTAAAAATCGTTGATCATATCGCAAGAGATAAAAATTCTCTCACATACTTAGGAAAAACTATCAACAACATTCCCATTTATATCAATAAACACTATTACGAAAGCGATTTGAAAATTTTAACGGGTTACGTCGAACCTCACTTTTTCTTCGGTTTTTCAGGGGGAAGAAAGTCTCTTGTTCCGGGAATAGCCGGCGCTGAAACTATCTTAGCAAATCATTCGGCGGAAAATATAGCTTCTCCTAATGCTCGTTTTGGAATTTATAAGAATAATCCAATGGCTGAAAACTCAACTGAGATTGCTAGACTAGTAGGCGTAGATTTCGTTGTAAATGTATCCATCAATGAAAAACACGAAATCACACAAGTAGCAGCAGGTGATTTAGAAAGAGTCCACAAAAAACTTGTTAATTTTCAACTTAAACATATTTTCAAGGAAATTCAAGAACCATTTGACATTGTTGTGTGTGGTAATGGTGGACATCCCTTAGATCTCAGCTTATATCAAGCTGTAAAAAGTATGGCAATTGGCGAAATGGCAGTAAAAAAAAATGGAACTATAATCTCAGTCAATGAATGTGCTGATGGGATTGGTGGTGGGCAAGATGAGTTTAAAGAATTACTTTTTTCTGATATGTCCCCAGAAGATATTCACAAAAAAGTCCTAAGCAAAAAAATCGTAGTACCTGACCAATGGGAGATCCAAGTTTTAACCCGAATAATGATGGTGGCAGAGATATATATCGTTTCTAAAATGAATGAAGATGAAATCGGAAACATTGGCTTAAAACATGCAAAAACTGTCGAAGAAGCGATAAGAGAATCTCTAAATAAGCACGGATCTAAAGCAAAGATATTATTTTTACCTAATGGACCACAAATCCTTCCGATTCTTCTTAGATAATAATTTTAATCAAGATATCGCCATTATCAGATGTGGTGAATTCACAAACACATAATTTAAATCAGTGAATTGGTTACTTTATATTAGAAATGTCAACTTAAAAAAGGATTAATATGGAATTAGCGCACGCAATTATTTATCTTGATTTGAACCAAGACAAGTCAAAGATTAACTTTTGGTATCCGCACGATCTTCCTGAAGGAATCCGAAGATTTATCGGTGAAGAATGTTTTTCAATAATATCAGGAGATTCAACTTTCATCCCTGAAGTTCTATTAATTTTTCCTATTGCGCCCTTAAAGTTAAAAGTTTTAATCAAATATTTTAAAAGGGAAGATAATACTAAAATAGAGGGCTTTTCAAAGTCGGCTATAATCTTTTTATTCGATGAAAAAGATGATCATATTTATTACAGATATATGAGTTATATTGATTCGTACGTTAGTAAAGCTGTTAGCGTAATTGTCGACTTAGAGAATAATGAATTGAAAGAAGATTTAATCTACGATGAGATTGTTAAGTTACAGCGTACGCTATGCGATTTAACCGACTATCTACGTTCTAAAAGCGAGTATGTTTCTAAGCCGGAAGAAACTTCCGAAACGACACTTGAGATTAAAAAGTTAGATAAAAAGAAATTTAAAGTAGTAGTACTAGGAGACCCTAGCGTTGGAAAGACATCTACGATTCTTAGATTCACTGATAACGTATTCCTTAGGGCATATATACCAACAATGGGTTTAAATATTACTCAGAAAATCTTTGATATTGATAAAAACGCTGTTGAATTAGTGTTATGGGATATTGGAGGCCAAACTAAGTTTGAGATCATAAGAAAGAAGTTTTATGAAGGAATGAGCATAATTCTTGTACTATTTGATTTAACCAACCCAATGTCTTTTGCAAATGTTCCCAAATGGCATCAAGACATAAAAAATTATTTTAAAAATGATCAAAAGATTAAAGGTTATCTTATTGGTAATAAGAACGATTTGGTGAAAGAAAGAATTGTAAGC
>JAUWNA010000563.1 GCA_030612905.1 Promethearchaeota archaeon | reverse complement strand
AGTTTTTCCATCTTCAAATTTGAGAATTAACCCTTTATCTCCGATCTTTTCCTTAACCACTTTAGTCGGATCAATATCGTTCATCTTTTTTATCTGGCGAGAAACGTTTATAACCATTCCTCTGTCTTCAAAAGCAATGATAAAAAGATTATCTAAATTAACCTGTCTAATTTTTGCTAACTCAATTATCCCCCTGGTGTCGCAAGGACGAGCAATAAGTCCAACTTTTTCTTTCAATGCTCCGTTAAGTGATTTATGTAAAAATTTCGCAGCTGAATCTGTTCTAGCGTACCCATATGCAATTAGGTTAGTTAAGGGAAAACCCGAAATATCTTCTGTTTTCTCGTAGATCTCAGGAGAAATTGTAAAGCGATCTTCTTTCTGAGATTTCTTATCTACTTTTACTTTTGCCCCAATTATTTTGTTAACAAATTTTTCCTGTAATAGAGCCGTTAATAATTTAGGAAAATCTTCAATCTTTATTAAGTATTCATCTATAGTATCCATGTTTTCCAACTCAAAACTGTAAATTATTTTCTTGTTTTTGATTTAATTTTTTTAATAAATTTTTAATTTTTTTTTTGACATATTTATTTTGTAACATTTTTATAACATTTTTTAATGTGTTATATGGTGCTTCCATTTCTTCAGCTGAATTCTCGTTTTTTTAACTCAGCTTCATTAGTTAACACATTTATTTTTTAGAGGAGTTTTTATTTTTTTTACGCAATGGGCTCGGTCCAAGTTTACGTATTTCTGCATCAAAAGCAATTGCTACTTCCCGATACTTCGAACCTTCCGCTGAACTGCAATATTCCATTTTTAATCTATTTGGGTTAAGTCCAACGGTTTTAACGACTTCTTTTATGTAAGCGATTGATCTATTTGCAAAATAGTTACCTTTTTCATAGTCACATTCTCCAGGATATCATCCAACAACGATTATTCCGTCAGCACCTCTCCCAAAACCTCTCATAATTACATCTGCACCAACTCTTCCCGTGCATGGAACTAAGACGGTTCTTAAAGAAGTGGGGTATTGAGCTCTAATAGTTCCTGCCATATCAGCTGCACCATAGCCTCATTTTAAACATAAAAAGGATAGAATTTTAACTTCATCGTCTCTCATTTTAATTACCTCTTTAATCCTCAATTGGCAATAATTCGTCAATATAAACTGAATATTGAACGTCTTTGTAATGCGCTAAATCTATTGCTTTAGAAGGGCATATTGCAGTGCAAATTCCACAACCTCTGCAACTTATTACGTCTACAACAATCGTTCCTTCGTCATTAATAGAAATTGCGTTGTATGGACAAGCGTCAATACATTTATAGCATTTTGCACATCTTTCGTCTATCGGTTGGGCGCGTATTAGTTCAATAACGTATTCTCCTGCACCCATTGGAATCCCGGCTGATGATGCTGCTCCCTTAGCCTGGCTTACTGTTAGTTCAATCGATTTTTGACCTTGACAAGAACCAGCTAAGTAAATACCTGGAACCTTCGTCTTGATTGGTTCTAACCGTGGATGAACTTCTTTTAGGAACCCATCTGATGATTTCTCGATATTCATTACAGCAGCAATTTCATTTGTACCTTGAGATGGTAGCGATGCCGATGACAAAACAACCATGTGAACTTCCAGTTTTACTATTGTATCGGTCCCAACAGGTTCAAATTGAACGATAAGATTCTGCGTTAATGGGTCTTCTTCTATGCTTCCTATCATCCCTTTAACAAAAAGAATTCCTGCGTCTCTGGCTCTTTTATAGT
>JAUWNA010000107.1 GCA_030612905.1 Promethearchaeota archaeon | reverse complement strand
TTCAAAATGTAAATTTTGCTCAAAAAAAGCTAAACATATGATGTTTCTCGAAAAATAATTGCTATTAAATTGGTAAAATTCATGAATTCCCTTTGACACGAATGTAACCAATTAACCTACTAATGTTGAATATAAGGAGTAAGAAGCGTGTTTTGATAGCTTTTAAAAATTATAATAATTTGAAACTAAAAAATAATATGTTAGAGTTTAGGAAGGTGTTGTTTTTATCACATCAATGATCGATAAGAGCAAGGAATTCAAGTGGTTTATGTGAGGATTCAACATTTTATGAACTTATTTAAGATATGGTTTCAGAAAAAATTGCGAAAAACGATAAAAATTAATAACAATTTTTCCCAATTGATCATAAGAACATTATAATTTTGTAAAGTTATTAATAATAATACAAGTGAGTTAATTGAAATGGATGTTATAGACATTAAGATTTTAGAAGAATTAAAAATGGATAGTAGAATGTCGTTTAATGAAATCAGTAAGCGCATTATGAAAACTGAAGCAACCGTAAGAAGAAGAGTCAAAAAATTGAGAGAAGATGGAATTATCAAGCGGTTTACAATAGATTATGAGATTGACACAAAACCTAAAACTTCCGCAACCATAAAAATAGAGCCTGATTTCAAAGATATTAAGCGAATTTTGAACGAATTAAAGGAAATCGAGGAAATAACGGCTATTTGGAGGCTATCTGGAGATTGTGGGCTTCTTATGAAAGTAGATATCGCATCTATCGAAAAGTTTAATCCCCTCATAGAAGACAAGATCTCTCAGGTTAACGGAATTAAAATAGTAGAAACTTGTTTTATAACTGATATTATCAAATAACAAAAAAATTCTTTTTATTATTTACTAATCTTTTTTTAATCTTTATTTATCTAAACGAAAAAATTGGCCTAGTTTTTATTTGAAATTTTACGTGAAAGATGGGGAGAAAGGCTAAAAGGCATTAAAATTCTAAAACCTTAAGCCTAACAAATTAATAATTTTACACAGTCACTTTTTTTTAATTATTTTGGGACGATATAACGGACATAAGGAAATAATATTTTCATTTAAAAATAATTAAAAGTTGATAGATATAATGATTAGCGATGTAAATTTTAACCCAGAAAGTTGCATCTTATCGTGCCCATTTTCACACGCGTGCAACCTTCCCAAAGTTGAAAGCTTATGCAATTTTCCAGATTATAAACTTTGCCCTGATTACGATTCCAAACTTAAAAGATTAAAATCCTCAACCAAAATCTTGCACTAATTAAAATCTAAACCCTTGAAACTGAGAGCTCTATAAAATTTTTTAAAAATCAGGCAAATTCAAGTCTTAGTTTAAGCATAAATGGTCTAAATTAATTTATATCTACTTTTGAAACTAACGAAATGCAAATTCTAAGTAGCTAAAACCTAAGAAAAGAAAAAGATTACAACTCTTTCTCTATTAAAATCTCGTTCAATACGATATCGAGCTCAATGTCGGAGTCTCTTATCTTTTTAACGACTTTCCTTAAACCATAATCGTTTAGCATTAGTTCAATAATGTTTTTATATAACCCGACTATGTTTTCCTTGCCCGCTTCGTAAAAAATTTGATCATCTTTATCAGCAAGGCCAAGGTTTAGGATATCATATAATCCTTTGATGGACTCCTTAATATCGTGGAAATTCTTCTCGGCTTTTTCTACACTACCATTCGTAAAATTTGTTTGAGGCATTTTTTTAATCACTATGTTACAATAATAAATCTGAATATTTAAATGATTACTATTTTCGACTATTTCGTGTCAATTCACGATCAGTAAATGTAAGGGATTCTAATGGTGTTGACGAATATCATAAACTAATATAATAAAATAACAGATAAGAAAATGTCGAAAATATAAATAAAAAAAACTTTAGGTGTGATAATAATCAAAAACATATTATATCGATCGACGATTTTCGTCTCTTTTATCGAGAATGATCATAAAAAAAAGAAAAATGAAGAAAAAGTAAATTTTTAGAGCATTATTTTATTAAAAAACTATAGAAAAATAAGCTAATACTTCACATAGTTCTCTCTTTTTGAACCCAAAATACATAAAAAAAAATAATTAGTAAGATTTTTCTTCCAATTTGATATTTAAAGGCGATATTTAGGTTGATAACCAACTTATTATTTCGAGTGATTTCGATAATTAATAAAGATGTTAAAAAAGATAACTTACACGTATTCGATTGTTGCCGGGGGTTTGGAAGTGATGTCAAAATATATATTTTTTGTATCGGGGATTTCAAGCAATTTGTATTTTATTTCTTCAATTAAATCGAGTGGTAAATTTGTAACGCTTGCCGTCCTTGCGTCGATGGAATTGATAGATCGGATGATGACATCGTAAATTCCTTCGTGACTTTCGTAAAGCTCGTAAAGTATCCTGGCATATCCTTTTATTTGAGAAGAAAAATGTACTAATTTTTCAAAATCCCATTCACCTTTAATCGATAAAGGGACTTCGTAAGTTCTTTGGCCATTAATAATTCCGGTGACTTTTCTTAATAACACATCCGTGGTTGTCGCTGCAAACGCTTGAAATGGCTCCTGCTCTCCCTTGTCGTTAATTATCATAGGTTTACCAAATTTTTCGATATAAAAATCGTTAACGGTTGATTCAACAATATCGTGGACTTTTTTTTCAAATTTCAAATTTACTGAAGTGACTGGGCCAATAATACGAGCCGAGAGTGCTGGACCTGGAAAAGCATTTCGATAAACTAATTCGTTAGGCATTTTAAAATACTCGAGAACTTTTCTTACTTCCGGTTTCGTAAGACTTGCTACAGGTTGTATTGTTGCCTCTACATCGTATTCAATATCCAAATTGTGTTGACTTTTAACGAAACCTCGAATATTTTTATTCTTTAAAGAAATTTCATCCTTTAAAGACATGGTTTCTTTTAGATCTGAGATTTTAACGCCAAAACTTTCCTCAATATCTGGTAAAATGGTACCATCAGATAATAGGTCGCATTTTTCTTCTTTAATGACTTTGCTAATCGTATCTGAGTAAGCGTCTTTGAATAATTTTCTTTTTACTTCGGCATCCTCTTCTCCAAAAATTTTAGGAAGAAATTTATCCCTGATATCTACCACCATAACTTCTGGAAATAGATTTTTAATGTTTTCTCTTTCTTCGACCCCCCTAATTATTCGCATAAGTCCATGATCGATAAAGACTGGAATTGTATTGATTTTTGCTTCTTTAAGCAAAAGATAGGTCGCAGAACTGTCGATCCCTCCAGAAAGGGCGCAAAAAACTTTCTTATCCTTCGCGTACTTCTGTAAAAATGTTATTGCAGCCTTAACAAACTTCTCGGGTTCGCGGGGCGGATTTATTAATCGGTGATTTAGCATAAAATAAATAAAGTTAATTCATAAAAAAAGTGTAATTATTAATTGGTTATGATTTGCCTAATTTTTTATAGAAGTTATTTGATGTAATATTTGATTCATTTATATTCAATTTCTAAAGAAAATTAAAGGTGTAGCGATTTGTCAGATACAATTTCCCCCGAATTAAGAGAAAAAATAGATTTAGTTGTTGAAAAAGCAATAGTAAGGCTAATCGAAAAAGCTTCAAAAGATCAATCGTTAGAGGCGTTAATAAAAGCTCTAATAGTTGAAAAAGTAATGAGTAGACTTAAACCATTAATGAATAGGTACATAGCGAAAAAAATAGCGAGAAAAATAGTTGAAAGAAGAGTCGATAAAATGTGGGAAAGACACAGAGATAGATTAATGGCAAAAATTAGAGCGTTGAAATAATTTTCAACTTATTTCCTTTTTCAAAGACCTAACGATTTTTTTGATTTTTTTCAATATATCGCTGGTGATATTCTTCCGCTATAAAAAAATCTGAGACGGGTTTAATCTCCGTAACTATTGTTTTTTTATATGTTCCAGCTTTTTCAAGTTTTTGTTTTGCCAGGAGGGCGGTTTTTTTCTGTTCTTCGTTATGATAAAAAATGATAGATCTATATTGAGTGCCAATATCCCATCCTTGTCGATTAAGACTCGTTGGATCGTGGATGTTCCAAAAAATGTTTAACAATTCTTCGTACGACACAATAGAGGGCTCGTAAACAATTTCCACTACTTCAGCGTGCCCAGTTTCGCTCGAGCACACATCATTATAGGTTGGGTTTTTCATAGTTCCGCCGCTATAACCTACTCTTGTAGAGATAACGCCATTAGTCTTTCGAAATTTTTCTTCTATACCCCAAAAACAGCCTGCTCCAAATGTTGCTTTCTCCATAGTTCTATTTAGGATTAAAAAGAGGTTATTAAAAAACAATTGGATAATTTCTTATAAACAAAAATGACTGAACGCAAATATTTCTAAAATAGATACAAATAAAAATAGATATAAGAAAAAATTTTGAAAAAAATAATTTAAGAATTACTTTTTTTGAGCTTCTAAATCTTTTAATTCGCGATGAAGTACTTTTCCCACTACTGTTTTTGGAATCTCATCAATAAATTGTACGACACGTGGATATTTATCGCCTGCCATATTTTCTTTTGCCCAATTAATGATGTCTTGTTCGCCGATTCCCTTGTCCTTATATTCCTCCTTCAATACGATATACGCTTTAATGTTTTCGTTTCCCTTATCATCAATTATTCCAATAACTCCGCATTCTTGAATGGCTTCGTGATAATATAAGAGATCCTCTACTTCAGTGGGGTAAACTGAATGTCCTTTGTACTTGATCAAGTTCTTTAACCTATCTTTTATGACAAAATATCCGTCTTCATCCATTAAACCTAAATCTCCCGTCCATAACCAACCGTCTTTAATTGTATTTTTAGTTTCCTCTTCATGTTTATAGTACCCCCTCATCATTTGCGGCCCTCTTACTACTATTTCTCCTACCTCTCCGACGCCTAGCGTGTTGCCTTCAGCGTCACATATTTTCACATCAGTATTAGGAAATGGCATTCCGATTGTACCAGGTTTCAATTTGCCCTCGAATGGGTTTGCGGTAACGGCTGGAGACATTTCTGTTAAGCCGTATGCTTCTCGAAGTTTTGATCCTGTTAGTTCTTCAAATGTTTTTCTTACATCATCTGGAAGTGGTCCTGCCGAGCTTAAACAATACTTTATGCTAGATAAATCATGATTTTGAATTCCTTCATAAATGTTTAAATTGTTGTAGATAGCAGCGACTCCTGGGAAGACGGTAACTTTAGTCGCTTCTATGACTTCGACAACTTCGTGAGCCTCTCTGGGGTTAAATACGCACGCTAATTTCCACCCGTTATGGATGCACATATTCATCATAAACCCCATATATATATGGTAAAAAGGTAAGGCTGCAAGTAAAACCTCTTTTCCTAATTCTTTTTCAACAAACCATGCTTCAGCTTGAAAAATGTTTGCAGCAATACTTCCGTGTGTTAGCATTGCTCCTTTGGGGAATCCCGTTGTCCCACCCGTATATTGTAGCTGAGCTAAATCGTCTCGAGTGACCTCGACTTTAGGCGGGTTTGGTAGAGTTTCTCTTATTAAATCTTCAAAGGGAGGTTCTCCTTCCATTGAAAACTCAGGTGGAGCCATAGGATCTGGAGTTAGATAAGGGCCTAAATTGCTATAAAACTTATGTATTACCCCAGTATCGTTAATTATTGGATCTACTAACCCCATAAAGCCCTCCCAACCAATATATACCTTTGCATCGCTATCAATTAGCTGTCGTTTTATCTCTAATTTCTTAAACAAAGGCGAGATTGGCGTAACTATTCCCCCTATCTTTAAAACACCATAATAGTAGGCTATAAATGCGGGGTTATTAGTAAATTGGATTGCAACGCAATCTCCTTTCTTTATGCCAAGTTCGGTTAGTTTAGTCGCAACTCGGTAAACAATGTCAAGCAACATAGTATATGTGAGTTCGAACCCCATGAAATAAGTTACAATGTTATCTGGGTAAACTTTCACAGAATCCTCAAGAAAATCAATTAATGTTTTATTTGGGATGTCAACTTCTTTTGGAACACCCTCTGGCCAATGTTTGTAATAAATTTTTTGATCTGACATAATTTTACTTTTATATAATATGTTATTTATTATTTTTGTTCTGTATGGAAGAATTATTAACATAGATATTTAGATATTCAGATAAAATTTTTAATGATTAATGCTTTAAAGGATAGATCCTGCCTTTGTAGACGAGAGCGAGGAGTATTAATTAAAGATTAGTTGCCAAAAATCAAAATCGCCATATCGAAAGTGATAAAAGAATGAGAAAAAAGAGGTTATAACACACGAGAACTTGGAGTAAAAAAAAGGAACGATACGAATTATTTCGAGTGAATTTGATAAAATTTCAATTTGATTTTTTGGAGGGTTATAGTTGCTTTTTGAAGCTTCTTTGAGGACTTTCTCTAAATAAACTACTTGGTGCCTAAGATACTTCTCCCGACCTTCTGTGATAGATAAACTATCAATTAATCGTTCCAACCTATTATGTATGCTATTTACTGACAAATCAGTAACAAAAGAAAGGATGCATATATAAATTTATTGATCTTTCTTATGAGTAATCTCAGGTTATTTCGATTTCTTTTAACTTTTTTTCTACTTCTAAGATATACTTTTCTGCTTTATTAATCAATTCTGTTTGAGGAGTATGCACAGTGACTGTTTTACCATCATCGTCAGTCGTAATAACACTTTTTACCGAATATTGTGCTGAATTTTTACCTAGATTT
>JAUWNA010000489.1 GCA_030612905.1 Promethearchaeota archaeon | reverse complement strand
ATCAAAATTATCTCCAAAAATGTCTCGATTAATAATCTGGATAGCATCTATAATATCGCTTACAATCGCTATATTTTCGTTAGTTATTACTCAATACATTATATTTCTACCAGTAATCTTCTTTCCTTTTGGAATTATGTACATTTTCAGGAAACCGAGAAAGGATTTAGCGGGCAGAAGTTCGTTAAAAGATGTCGGAATCATATTAGGAAATTTAATATTCATTTTTCTTATCGTTTTAATCATAGCACCTTAAAAAAACAATTCTTAATAATGGTTTTAAAAGATTATATACATTTTAGCTAATAATAAATAAATGAATTATTAAAATCAAAAAGAGATAAAGAATAAAAAAATTGAGTTTGAAATGACTAAAATTGAACCCGTTGATAATGATTTTTTTTCACCGTTTAACGAAGAAGCTTGCACTCTTTGTGGAGAATGTTTTCATAACTGCCCCGTAATGGGACTTTCTATCGAAGAATCTATTGAGGAAATGAAAAAACTAATTGCTGGGAATGAAACAAGACGAGTGCTAAAAGAATGTCAAAGTTGTCATTCATGTAATTTTTATTGCCCTGAAAATGCTCATCCAGCAGAGTTGATTTTGCAGAGATGGAACGAAAAATACAAAAAAGAGGGGTTAAGAATCCGTGGGAAGCATTACATGACGTTTTATCCGCACTACCCTAACTTCCGATCTTATGTTATGGACCATATGCCTAAAAAAACACAAGAACTTGTTAAATCATGGGCAGATTTATCTCCTTTAAAAGGCGACACGCTTACTTATCCGGGATGTAACATAATTACATATGCTGAGTTAACGCAAACAAGCTTTTTTAAGGATCTAGATATTAGGGGTAGGCTTGAATATTGTTGTGGAGAAACATTATTTCGGACGGGATACGAAGACGAGTTGTTTCAAGTTACTAAGAGGTTAGATAAATGGTTTAATATATTAAAACCTAAAAATCTGCTAGTTTTATGTACAGCAGGAACTAATGTTTTCAAAAATGTACTACCTCGTTATGGATTAACCTATAAATTTGATTCTATTAAATCTTATATCCAATATTTATGGGAAAAAATAGAAAATGGTACAATTCAAATTACAAATAAATTAGATATGACGGTTTCGATTCAAGATTCCTGTTATTCAAAAATGTTTGGAGATGACTACATGGATTTACCTCGAAAAATTTTAGAAGCAATTGGTGTGAAAGTAATTGAAATCGAAGCATGTCGCGAAAATATGAGGTGCTGCGGGATTGGGGGTGGATTTTCTGTAGATTCAGCGTATCATACAATGAAATTAAGATCAGCAACGGTAAGGAATATAAAAGAATTTAATAAAGCAAAAGTAGACGCTGTTTGTGTGTATTGCGCTGGGTGTTTAGCTACTTACAGCACCGCCAAAAAATTATACTTCGGGAAATTTAAAGTATACCATATTATCGAACTACTCCAGATGGCAATGGGAGAAAAACCGATGTCCAATAAAGAGAAAAAAAAGAGAGCCAAACACTTCTTTTGGGGCATAATGAAAAAACAACTACCGAAATTACCTTCAAAAAAAACATTTAAAATAGCAGATCTACAAGAAGATCCACCACCGTATAGCGAGGCGTATTAAAAAATGGTGAGAAATAAGAGAACTCCTGCTTTCAGAGAAGACTTATGTGATTTGTGTGGACTTTGTTTTCATCTATGTCCCGTTCTACAATTACCTTTGGATGATGCTAAAGAAGAAATGCAAAATTTAATCAAAGGTCGAAAGTCAAAATATGTACTTGAAAAATGCAATACTTGCCTATCTTGCAATCTATACTGCCCACAAAATGCTAACCCATATCAATTGATACTCGAGAGATGGAACGATTTGTATAAAGAGAGAGGTGCGCCTCCCCTTTACTATTTTGTTTGTCCCACTGAAGATCGTAACATTTGGCAACTTCTTAATTTGTTTTTATCTAATCGGGAAAGAAGATGGATTTATAAGTGGATGCATTATGTTCCTAAGAGCGAGGATACTGTTTTATTAATTGGAAACTATACACATTTATTCCCATTTATCATTGGGGGAAGTAAACTGCTTGAGTACTTCAAACCTATCGATCGAATCGACCAATGGGAAGGAGGTGCTTATCTATACCAAGGAGGATTCTTAGATATTGTACAAAAGATAGCCGAGAGAACAAAAAGAGATTTTGACAGTTGGGGCGTTAAAAATGTTGTTGCTACTTTAGATGCAGTTGAGTATATTTTCAAGGAAGTCCATCCAAAGGAAATGGGAGTGAAACACGAGCAGAATTTTATAAATTTTCATCGTTGGTTATTGGATAATCTTAACTCCGGAGAAATCTATCTTCAAAACCA
>JAUWNA010000129.1 GCA_030612905.1 Promethearchaeota archaeon | reverse complement strand
AACTTTTAGCTCAATTATTTGCTCCAAAAATTGACCCGGCGAATGTATCTCCAGATGAACTAAGGAAACTCACTAAATACGCAAATAGACTTTATCGTTCGCTGGCAACAGCCATAGGGAAAAAGATTGACTTAAAAGTAGCTGAAGCTTTCTTTGTTCAAAAGACGCTGCCTGGACATTTTGATAATTTCCAACAATTAACATCAGAAATGTTAGGAAATCCACCCGAAAAGCCTAAAATTTATTAAAATCGAAATTATTCTTATTTCTTTATAAATAATTAGAAGGTTCTCATTTCATTTATTAGTATAATTAGATATTTCTTATTCTGAAAAAAAGAAATCAAATTTTTATAAACTGAAATATTATAAAAAGCTTACTTTTTTGTCTGATTTTAGAAAATGTTCTTTTACCAATCTGATTATAATCTCATTGGATGCTTTTATTTGCTTTTAATTTTATGTGTAATTGGAATTTTTACGAGATATCCTAATGGGTTACCTGAAGGGATACCAGCAGAAATTTTCAATCGGGATGCTGCAGAAACTGCTTTTAAGTTGGCAGAATCCACAGTTCAAATTATTACCGCTTATCTTGATTTTTAAAATTTATTTATTATTATTACTATTTTATCCTCACAAAATTTTACTTGGTGAGTAATCTTTATATAAAAGTTTGGCAAAGTATAATTTAATTTTAAATTTAATCAAAAAAAAGTATAACTAATTTTGAAATCAAATTAAAAATAAAAGTGATTCATGAATGAATGAAGTTGATATAGAGAGAACTGAGAAAATCCCATCTACATTAAATATGATCTCATACGGTACTTCTGGTTTCTGGGGCATGTTTACTTGGACTGTTTTTGGCTCGTATGTTTTTTTCTTTTATGAGAGAACTGTTGGTTTACCAGTAGAATATATATTTTACGCAATGCTGATTTTCACTCTTTGGGACGCTATTAATGATCCTCTAATAGGATTCTTAACAGACCGAATATTGGGTAACTTCACAAGAAAATTTGGAAAAAGATTTCCTTGGATAATAATGGGCATTATACCAGCTAATTTTGTTTTTGTGCTTCTATTTATGCCGCCCACAGTTAATGTAGCAACAAATCCACTTCCTATCTTTTACTGGATTATATTCTCAACCTGTCTTTTTGATACTGTTACAACACTTTGTTTCGTAAATGTTAACTCTCTTTTTCCTGATAAATTTCGTACCGATAAAGCTCGTAGAAGAGCTGGTGGTATTCTGACATTTTTTTCAATTAATGCATTACCAATTGCTACTATGATACCTCCGTTAATGATAGATTTTGACAATCAAGCTACATTTATTCCAATGGCGTTTTTATGCGTTGGAATTATCGCAACCATCTCAATATTATTTTTACCTGGGATGTATGAAAATAAAGAGCTTATTGATAGATATTATGTAAGTAAGGAAAAACCCGAAGGCTTCATTACCGCATTGAAATCTACGTTAAAACAAAAAAGTTTTGTATATTATATTATTTTATTCTTCGGATTTCAAGTAGTTACAGGGTCTTTAACTGCGTCTATTCCTTACGCTGTGGATATCGTTTTAGGAGGCACAGAAACGGATACTATACTTCTTTTTGCGTCGTTCCTTGTCGGAGCACTTATATCGATACCTTTTTGGATAAAAATTGCTAAGAAACTTAAAAATAATAGAAAAACAGCTATAATAGGCGGGTTTTCTTTAGTTATAGGAACATTTTTAAGTACTTTTTATACCAGTGTACTCGATTCTATGATATACGAATTTATTTTAGGATTTTCTATGGGAAATTTCTGGGCTTTAATGACAATTTACTTTGCAGATGTTCTTGACGAAAGAATAACTTTAACTCGCACAGATATAAGAGGCACCTCTGTAGGTATATCGAGTTTTTTCTCACGGTTATCTCGAGGCTTTCAAATTGCTATTTTTTCGATTGTCCATATACTTACTGGATTTGTAGAAGGTCAATCTGCCCAATCAGAATTTGCAAAGTTTGGTGTACGTCTTCATATGAGTGTAATTCCAGCCATTATTCTTTTGATATGTGTTATTATATATTGGAAATTCTATCCCATTACACCGCAAATATGGATGGAAAATAAGAAAAAGCTCAAAGAACTTGGCTTCTAATTAAAAAATAGTTTTAATTTTTTTTTATTTATATTTGTTATAATTTTGAGAGAATGAGCTTTAACCTTGCGTATATTTTGTTAATTGCCTGACTGGCTGCCGATTCTGGAGCATAATCTACGACAGGTTTTGCGTAAGACATTGCTTCAGGTATAGACAAGTCGAAGTTAATTCTGCCTAAAATTTCAAAACCTGCTTTTTCAATGAATTTGTTTAATTGTTTTTGAGACGCGCTTTTTAAATCTGCTTTATTAATCACAATCCCGAAAGGAATGTTAAACTGGTCAACCATCTCAATTGCCCGCTTCATATCGTGCAATCCTGATGGTGTTGGTTCTGTTATTGCAACTATATAGTCTAAACCTGAAACTGTAGCAATTACGGGACAACCAATTCCTGGAGGTCCATCAATTAAAATAAGATTTGCTTCGTCGAACTCTTTGAGGTTAGTGGCGTGCTGTTTAACTTCTGAAACTAATAATCCTGAAGTGGTGCTTCCTAGTTTGGTTTTGCCGTAAATTAAAGGAAATCCCGCATCTGTTTCATATGTTATTATTTCTCCACTTTTTACTGGATTAATTTCAAATGCATCCTCAGGGCATAAAACTCTACACGCTGCACACCCCTCACAAGCTAAATAGTCGATAACAGGAATATTATTGTTTTCATCCCAATTTAAAGCGTTAAATTCACAAAAATGGTCGTCATAACATTGTTTGCATTGTATGCATTTCTCTTCTAAGAATGTAGCCTTTTTTGTAGTAAATGTGTCTTGGGTTAGTACGTCTTCCTCAGATTTAGGTGGTAGTATTAAGGCTAAATTAGGGGCATCGACATCGCAATCTAATATAATTAGATTAATGTCTTGATCTTTATGCGCAATGCTAGCTAGCGAAGCTACGAGCGAAGTTTTTCCTACTCCCCCCTTTCCAGATATAACAGCAATCTTTTTTCTATTCACTTTGAAAAACCACCCCATTTAATTAGATTCTCAAAAATTTTTTCAAACGATTTGTAGCCAGCTCCATCCCTATCAAATTTGCTGCTTTCTTCCATTAACGGAATCCCTTGACAATACGAACTCACAATTTCTTCGTCTAAAGGAATGTCACCTAAAATTTCTATATCTTTTTCTTCTAATTCTTTTAAAAATTTCTCTTTGTAACCCAGTAGCGATGATCGATTCACAATTGCCTTATATTTTCTCTTCAATAAATCAATCAATTCTATGATTCTCAATAAATCAACTTTTCCAAATCTCGTGGGCTCTGTTACTGGTACGACAAAATCAGCACTATTAATTAATTCTTCTACGTCGCAGTGAGCTCCAGGCGCCGTATCTAATATAACGATGTCGTATTTTTCTGGCTCTGTTTTTATAATGTTTTCTAAATTTTCCATCAATTTATTTACAATTACAGCTGAGCGCGCTTCGGCTGGTTTTAATTCACCCAGAAAAAGATCTATGTTAAATGCGGAGGCTGTGTAAGTCCATCCAATAACTTTTAGATCCGGTTCAATGGCATCAGTAGGACAAATTTTATAGCATAATTTGCAACCTGAACAGACCGTCGATATCGGAATCGGATAGGAATCCTTTATGTATAATAGTGCGTGTGTTTCACAATTTTCTGCGCACAACCCACACTTAGTACATTTTTCTTCAATTATTTTAGGTAGAAAATAAAGAACTTCCGTTTTATTCTTAAGCTTTGCGTTTAATAATAAAAAAGTATTTGGGTTCTCAACATCTCCATCGATAAGAAGTACTTTATAACCTCGATTCTTAAACATTATTGCCAAATTCACGGCAACCAGCGTTTTCCCTGTCCCGCCCTTGCCACCTGTAACACAAAAGATTTTAGGTTCGACCATTTTTAGTCTTGCTTTTTGTTAAATAAGTTAGTTAAATTAATAATATTACTTAGTTAAAACTGTCTTCCTTGGCCGCCACCGCCCATACCTCGACCACCGCCCATGCCACCGCCTCGGCCGCCACCCATACCTGCGTGAGCTCCAACGTTTGAAGCCGTAAGAACTTGCAATTTACCACTTAAACGCAAATCTATTAATTCTTTCACGGTTAAACTTCCACCCTGTGATTGATAAATTTTAATATTTACAGCGTTTAAAGAATTCGACGCGTTAGGACCTAAATTGCCTACAATGACCTCTGTGGCTCCGTTATTACCGATGATTTGAGCAGCTTGAATTCCTGCACCACCCATCGCACCTGCCGCATCATTTGCAACGGATTTAACTTCTACTATTTCGTTATTCTCAATTGTAACAAATGTGAAGCTTGCACACCTTCCAAAACGATTATTCATAACCTCTTTCAAGCCTAAATTTCCAAATGTAGGAATACCAATTATTACCATTTTTTACATATCACCTTTTAAAGTATGATTAAACTAAATCTTGATAGAATTTAAGTTTTTTTGAATAATTATTAAAAATGTTTTCCTCTAAATCATTATAATTTATAAGCATCTTGTTTAAAAATAGATTTGATTTTAAGTTGATAATAATAAGAAGTTAAGAAACAGTTAAATTTCAGTAAGAATACCTTATTTTGAGCGTAATTTTCTCAAAGTATGATTTAAGACATCATAGTTTTTTATCTTTGTCCCATTTCAGCACCTTTTATGAGCTCTGCTGATTTAGTCATATTTAATTTTCCATCTAGGTAAAGATTCATTAATTCTTTAATTATAATTTCTTGATCAGGTCCTTGAAATGTTTTAATATCCAAGGAACTTAATGCTTTGGAAGCGTTTGGCCCGAGTTTGCTAACAATCAGCTTATCGCCACCATTACTTTTAACTAATTTAGCTGATTCTGTGCCAGCACCTCCTTGTTCGTCAGCCGCATAATTTTTGATTACTTTAACTTGTGTAATTTCATTGTTATCTACGGTTATGAAAGTAAAACTGTCACATCTACCAAATTTAAGGTGGAAAGTCTCATTTAATCCTCCTTCTCTATAACTCGGTACTGCTATTATTTCCATTCTATGATTTCCTTTTTATATAAACTTTTAATTAGCTCGAATTATATTTTGATTCATTTCTATAAAAGTTTACTTTTAATAAGTAAAATAAGCTTAATTATAGTTTCTAATTATAAATGAAATTATTAAAAGTATAGATTAAATTATATATATTATTATTATTAGTTCTTAAATAACTTAAATTAAATTAAAGGTTAAGTCGTACCTTCGGTTGAGAAAATTCTATGGTTTCATTAAAAAAAATGATGTATAAAATTTGCATAGTAGGTGATGGAGGAGTTGGAAAAACTACTATTCTTCACCAGTATGTTGATGGAATGTTCATGGAAGATACTCAACTGACCATTGGAACAAATTTCTTTATAAAAGATATTATTTTAAAAGAATTTGATATAAGTATTAAATTTCAGATTTGGGATCTTGGTGGACAAGACTATTTTGCATCGGTCCGTCGTAATTTTTATAATGGCGCTCGGGGAATTATTTACACTTTTGATTTGACAAGAAAAAGTACTTATAACAATTTAATTGAGTGGAAAAGTGAAATTAATAGTGATATAAAAGAGGAATTCTCTAGCGTTTTAATTGGAAACAAATTAGATTTAATCAACGAGAAAGATAGGCTAATAAACCTTGAAGATGTTTTACTTATTAAAAAAGAATTGAGTGTTTCGGAATACTTTGAAACAAGTGCTAAAAATAATACTGGAATTGATAACGCTTTTCGGAGATTGGCGATAGATATATATAAATCATTAACACCCTAGTTTTATCTTAACTTTTAATTAAGAAATTTAAAAAATGGATAATCATTCACTAAATTGTTTTGAATTATAATAAAACATGAATGAAACCTATAGAAATATAATCTAATGTTTTAAAGGATTTTCAAAATATTAGCGATAGATTAAAGGATATTAATGTATCTTAAAAATTATAATAAATTAGCAAAAAAATAAATTTAAAAAGTCAAATAAAGTGGTTGATATTTAAAAATGGGAGAAGATGAAACACCCGATATTGATTTAAAGAAGATGGTAAGCGACGGAAAACAAGAAGCAATGGACGAGAGAATGGTAAGTATTCGCAATAATATGGCTAAAATAAAACACAAAATCGT
>JAUWNA010000023.1 GCA_030612905.1 Promethearchaeota archaeon | reverse complement strand
ACAATGGCAAATAATAGAAGCATAGGTAAGCAACAAAGTATTAATTTGAGTGAATTGATAAACGCAACTATTATAAAATCTATCAATATTAAAAATATGGTTTCCGCTACGAACGATACGGAAATCGAACCAGTTTCTAATAAATGCGAATATTGTGGAGAAATTATTAATGATATTAGTTGGAAATTCTGTAAAAAATGCGGAAAGGAATTATAAAATAATTTTAAATTTTTAGCGATGACGGCGTGGAGCTCCAAAAGGACCAGGGAGTCTTCCACGACCAATCATTGGTCCACTACCCGAAGAGTCATGCATTACATTATCTATTGATAGAACAAATCCCAAGAGTATCCTTCTGTCTGTTTCGTTATCTAGGATTTTCAAAGCGTAAGTGTCTGCAAAATCAAATAATCCCCCTAAGAAAATATCTCTCCATCGATCAGCTTTTTCTATTTCCGCTACCAATTTTCTTGAAGAGACTTCGTAGATTTTAAACGACCAGCCAAAAAAATCCCCTTCAGCCTCGTACCATCTATTTCCCATGTCATCTTCCAAAAAGAATTTTGATCTAAAAAAGGTCAATATTTTCTTCTTAATTCTCGCGATTAGTACACCATCTGGAGATTTTAAATCCTGCGCTCCTCTTGCTGAAATAATTTTACTATGAATCGTAGCAACAACGGTACCATCAAGTTCTTGGAGTTCAACTCGTCGTCTTATACTAAAGATTATACGATTCATTCGTCCAATTAATTTTCCCTCGTCATCCATTATATCCCCAAATCCCATATCCCACATCCGTTCCTTTATCAAAAAAAAGTTCCGGTTAATATCGAATAAACTACCTTTTTTCTGAGGTGTTGGGGTTGGAGTTGAAGAAGGGGTGCCTTCTACTCCTTTTTCTGGTGCTTTCTTAATTGAAGACAATTCTGTACCGCATTTCTCACAGAACTTTTGTGCGTTATTCGCTTCATCTCCACAATTAGGACAAAATTTCATAATATCAGCCTTATCTACTTTAGATATAAACTTCAGTTTTTAATCATCAATAGTCAATATAGGCTAATAAATTTAAGGATGAGAAAGAATTATTACTTAGATTTTAAAGAAATTTTTTAACTAAACTAAACTTTTAAATATAAAATAACAAAGAAGTGAGAAAAAAAATGTCAACAATACCAAGTTTACTCAAACTAAAGGATTACGTTACTCTAACTGGGACGACAATTGGTTTGATTGCTTTAATGTTTGGTTCATTTGGAACCCGAGACGCCATCTCTTTAGGTTTTTTTTTAATCTCACTAACTTTTGGAACGGATTTAATTGATGGGTACATTGCGAGAAAGACAGGAACCGTAAACGATATCGGCAGAGAACTCGATTCTTTGAGCGATTCTCTCACATTTGGTATAGTGCCCGCCGTACTATGCTTTCAAGCGTTTAAAACAGGGACGCTTTACGATTGGATTTTAGCAATTGGCTGTATTTGTTTCGCATTAGGGGCTATATTAAGATTAGCTCGGTTTAATATATCAACAAGTGCTGGGTATACAGGTGTGCCAACCCCAGTAACCAGTTTATTAATCCTCGTCTATTTTTACGCTAATTATTTTTACGCGTTTGCGTTTGGTGGATTGACCTATCCTTTCCTTGATATTGCTTATAATATTACTCCATTCCTTTTGATTTTCTCTGGATGGTTAAACATTACTACTTACATTAAATTTGGCGAAAAAGGAAAAAGCGTTTATTACTTATTCATCCTTTTAGCACCCTGTTCTCCGGTATTTGGCATAATAGGTATTTTAAACCCTAATTTTATTGTATCTATGATTATTTCTCTGATATTTTTAGGTTTCTTCATAATTTCACTTAGTTGGGTGCTTCTTAACTCTGTTATTAGCCATATATCGATGAAAAAGGAAAAGGGGAAAAGCTAACAAGTTAAAGAAAAAGAGTCAGATTTACTTAAAAATATACTATTAATTTGATAATCTAGTTTATTAGATGTTTTTTCCATTCTTCTATGCTTTCAACGATATGTTTAATATCCACTTCGCTTAGATGACCCGTATGGGTTTTATATTGATTGATTTTACTTCTTAACTTGTGTAAAGTTACGCTAAATCCTTTTTTCTCCAAAATTAGGTCCGCAATATTTTCTAATTCAATACTAAATTCCTCTCCATTAATGTTTTGTAGCTTTTGTGCTAACGATTTAAAAGCAGTATCGATTAACATTCCTACTTCATCGCCAGCCTTAGGAATCTGTTCTGATACCTTAGGGATCTGTTCTGATACCTTAGGGATCTGTTTTGATGTTTTAGGTGCTTGTTTTAAAGCTTTTTGGTGTGAATTTTCTTTAACCTTGTTTTGAATCTTTTGAGTTAAATCCGTAACCATATCTAGTGTCTGAGCGATACCTGTTTTTTCTTGGGGCGCTTTAAAACGACTAGGTGTAATCGGTTTAGTAGTTCCTACTGTTTTGGGGGTAGTAATATCTCTTGGTGTTGTTATTATCCCCAGAGATCTTGGCTTTTCGTGTAGACTCGAACTTGCTTTATCCCACACTGTATTGATGACTGAAAGAATAAGTTTAATTAAAGGTGTGTAATCAGTAGCAAATCCGACAAAATCTTTTAACGAATCATGTGAATTTTCCTGGATTATTCCCATAAGAACGTAATTATTGTCGCTTTTAATAACGATAACACTCTCATTTTTGAGGGTTCTATATTCCAAATTTTTAATATCTTTAAATTTTTTAGCATTGCTATTAGTATGTGCCTCCGAAGAAGCAATTTTAATTTTAAGAGTTCCTGGGACATCATTAAATTCTTCTATTGATAAATGATCATCGAGTTTAGGAACAACTAATAACAAATTCTCTTTAGCATGTGTAATTTTACTTAAGATTTCTTCGTTAACTCTAGAAACGCTGGTAATATGCCAAAAATTATATAATTTCGCTTTTTCAGAAGAGGTGATAATTTTATAATAACTTACCATTGCTTTATTAATAGGATTATTTAAAGATGCCACGGAATCGACTGAACTACTGACTATCTCGTTAAAACTGTCAACAATAATGTTTTCGAAATCTTTAAGATCGCTAGATAAATTATTTCGCTTTTTTTTTATCATTTCTATTGTTTTAATAATTTTAGATTCATAACTATTTAACATGTTTAACAATAACATCTGAAAGTCGTCCCGAAATTGAAAGGTTGAGTCAATAATGTTATTAAGTGATTCGATTGTATTATTAAATTCTTCTTCAATTAATTTATGCAAATTAACAGTAAAATCTTCAAGTATTTTTTCAAAGTTTTCTTTAAACACGTCTTCAATTACGCTCTTAACTGCTTTCTCGGATTTCTTTAATTCTAAAGTTTCGATTTTTTTGTTTAAATCCCTTCTAATTGTGGTAATTAGCTTTATTAAATAAGAAAATTGATTTTGGGTTATACCTTTAATTGTTTTATGTAGTTCATCCAAAACATTTTTTATTATTTTCAAGTTCTCCATTCCCTGAACAACATCATCTATATCCTGTTTCTGGATAATTACGTCCTCTTCGATGTCTTTTCTTAATTCTTGGGTTGCGTTAAAAGTGGTGTCTAATTCAATTATCGTATTCTCTTGAAATATTCGCTTTAGAGAATTTGAAAGTAATTGATGTATTTGGTTTTTAATGCCGTCCAAGTTAGCATTAATATTATTGTAGTAATTTATAATGGGGCTAATTGGAGGAATGGTTAAGTATTGAAGTAATAAATCTGGGCTTTGAGGATTGATAGGTATTAACAAACCAGCATCTATAAGTTCATTTAAATATTTTGCATATTCTTCTTGAGAGATATTAGGTAAAATAGAATATAGTTCGAACGATGACAAGGGTTTTCTACCGACGCTTTGTAAATAAAGCTTCATCGCATTATCTGAAATTTGTAATTTTTTTAAAAATTCTTCCACTGGTTCACCATCTCATTACTTTAATCTATTTTACTTTTAATAATAAGTAATATAAGTATTTATTTTTTAAATTTTGTTAGATAAAAAATTATTTAAAGTATATTTTTCTTTAACTTAATTATAAAACATTAAGGTTATCAGTAGTATTATGAGCTCATATGAAGATGTTTTTTTTTATTTGGATCTAACTAAGGACTTCCTAAAAGTGAAAGAAGTAATTAAAGCAGTTAAATATTATATTTCTGAAAAAAATAAAATTAACATTAAAGGACATTACGGATTATTGATCTTCCAAGAAATTGGTAACCCTATCTTCATTACAGGTAAAAAAGATTCAGACATTATAGAGAATGCTATCCAAGAAAATTGGAAAACTCGTCCTAAGAAGCATTCCTTTTTCGAGAATGGATTATTTTATATATTTTCGTACATAGCAGAGACTATAAAAAAAAAGTCAAAATACAATAGAATAATCATTATCACAGATACTCCTAGCGATCTATCTGAAGACTATACCGAAGCTTTGTTTAATTTAGTTTCAAAAATAAAAAATTTTCCTACTTTTATTGATATTATAAGAGTATCCGAAAAAGAAGAGCGATTTTTTAAAGACGATGTAAAATTAAACATTTTAGCAAGCGATACCAAAGGTGGGATCTTTTACATTCACACTCGCAACGATTTTATGCCTACTATAAAAAAATTAGTGAAAAGCAAGCAAATAGTAAGCACCTTTGAAGATCAACACGATAGAATAAAAATTGAGAAAGACGATTACCACTTCTATTCTCAATTAGCTAAAAGTTTAAAACCCGCACCCCTTAGCGATGTAGGGTTAAAATGCCACTTCTGTCAAGAAGAAATCTGCCCTTGTTGCGCCAATATAAATGATAAACTGTTAATTTGCGAAGATTGCGGTACTAAGTTTCATAAATGTTGCGTTACGAATTATACAATTCAACATAATATAGGAATACCGCATATTTTTCGATGCCCTAAATGCGATATCCTACTAAAAATAAATCAAGACGATATAGTTTCTCCTTATGACGAGAAGATGGAATCCGCTGAAGATTATATAGAAATAAAAGAAATCCAACCAGACCAATTAGAAGAAGAAAGTATTATGGCTTCTGGCTACTTAAAAAATGAAGAACCGTTGGAAGAAAAAAAAGAGATGTCTGACTCTATAATAATAGAAGCGTCAGAAGCAGAACAAAAAACAATCAGGGTAGGTGGTTTTTTTGGAAATTACTATAAAGTTAAAAAAGAGGGAGATAAACTCGTCTACCTAAAAACTATTAAACCCAATAATTCAATGAAAGATAGTCAAAAAGTTACAAAAAACTTAAAAACTATTACAGAACCCAAACTTAAAAAAGTTGAAATACCGCAATATTGGAAACCGTTAGAAAAACAAAATGGAAATAGTACCGATAAAGAAAAGCCCAACTTTTTTGTTTGCCCCGGATGCGGAACACAAATTAGCGGTAAGGATAAATATCGACATTCATGTCCATATTGTGGTTTTAAATTAATTGATTGAATTTTTTAATTGAGAAATATCAATAAATATCAATAAAAATAAATAAAAATTCTATTATTATTTTAAATATAACTTACATTATTTTAGGATAAAATTTAGACTATATTTTAATATCACTATGTTTCGCAAGACATCAGTAAACTCAGAGGAATTTATCTTTTATATTGATCTTACGACAGATTTTTTGAAGAAAAAAAGCCTTAGTAAGAGTATCAGTAGTTTTATTAAAGACAAGGAAAAATTTAACACGTTATGTTCTTATGGTATTTTGCTTTTTCAAGAAGACGATAACCCGGTTACTGTCTATGATGCGAAAGACTTTGAGGGTCTCTCTGATGTTATAGATGAAAAATGGGAAACTAGAGATACTGAGAAAAGCCTTTTTGAAAATGGTTTATTTGAGATCCTGGCTTATATCTTTAGAAAGAGTAGAGAAGCCAGAAAAAATTATCGGGTAATAATAATTTCAGATACGCCCAGTTTATTATCTGAAGATTATCATAACGCCCTTTACGATCTTTTAATCAAAGCTAAGAAGTTTGACGCTTTTATCGATATAATTCGCTTAGGAGATCAGAAATTTTATGCTGATGATGTAAAGCTAAAAGTAGTCGCGAGCGAAACACACGGAGGCGTATTTTATTGTACAGAGGCAAAACTATTCTTAAATATTCTAATGTCTTTAATTCAGAGTAAATCTGAATTTATTGTGGTACAACCTGAAGAAGACGATCAAATTTTCGAAGAAGATAAGATATTCTACGAAAAACTCGCTGTAGATTTAATCTCTTTAAGTTCTGAAGAGGAGGAAAAGTGTGATATTTGCGAAAGAGAGCTTTGTCCCATCTGTGACGCTCATTCAGATGAGGTTCACAAATGTTTTAATTGTAATGCAAAATATCATGCTTGCTGCGCCGCGAATTATGCGATTGCTAATCCTATAGGATTCAATCATTTATTCAGATGCGTTCAATGCGATACTTTATTAAAGCTAGACGAAGAATATGTAGAAATGATATATAGGGAAGAACACGAAGAAGAATATAAAGAAAAATTAATGGAATTAGGAATTACGGATGAGATCATTGAAGAAGAACATATTGAAGAAGAATTCTTTGAAGAGGAACAAATTGAAGAACAATCATTTGAGGAGGAGGAAGAAGAAGAATTAGTAATTGGAAAAGAAATATTTGGTCCAGAAAAGCTTAAACCTCCACCTGGATTAGCTAAACCTCCACCGATATTAGTTAAACCTCCATCCAATTTGGCCCCGTCTAAAAAGGTTAAAGTTGGAGGGTATTTTGGTAGAGAAATAACTATAAAAACCAATGGATTAAATAATGATCTTATTCCGCCAGCAACAGAAACAATCATAATTGATTCTGAAGGAACCACACAAGTGAAAGAAAAAATCTCAATTACATCGTTGAAACCCCCTAGAAAGGTCACAATTAAATTTTGTGAAATTTGCGGATTTACTCTAAAAGCTACTTCTCTTTGTCCTAAATGTGGATTTAAAAATTAGTCAAATAAATGATATGTTATTATGGGTATTTTATTCCTTATGCTCCTAGTTGATATGAAATTGTTAAGTAGAGTTTTACCACATAATTTTTAGATTTACCCCAATTTTGTTTGTGAATTATACAATTCCAATAAAATTAAAACAATGATAACTTCTACAATTCAATGACCGTAGAGGAATTAAATGAAGCTCATTTTAATCCAACAGTTTCCAAAATAAGCATGTTCTTATCAGGAATTTTTATGGGTAATGTGGGGATATTTATTTCTTTATTAAGTGGGTATCCAATTTATTCAATAGTCTTGTTCAGAGGTATTTTTGGAGCCGTTTTTCTAACATTATTTATGCTAATAACAAAATCTTTTTCTATTAGTTTTTTTAAAGAGTGTTTCAAGATGCACTGGAAATACTTAATTATAATAGCAATTTGTAACCCACTAGTAGTATTTCTTTACTTTTGGAATATAACGCTCACTGGTTACGCTTTTGCAGCTTTTTTATTATATACTAGTGGAGTTTTTCTATTAATCTTTTTAGTAATAACGAAAGAAGATAAAGTATCAAAAATCAACTTTATTAGTTTCATTTTAGCAATCGTGGGAATATCCATTATAATGGAATTTTGGACCGGTCAAATCTTAATATTGGGAATAGTAGTTGGGATTTTTTCTGGTTTCAGCTTAGGTATATTGATTTTTTCAAAAAAGAAAATTTATAAAGTTCGAGGAAAAGCTCAGTCAATAATTAATACAAATGGAAATTTTGATGCTTTTTTAACTTTATGGTCGACTTTATTCTTAATTTTTCCATTTCTACCAGTAGGTATTACAGATTTATTTCGAATCACAATTTTAGATTTAATATTTGCTTTAATGCTAGGGCTTATCCCTACTGCTTTAGCGTTTACATTGTATAACGTTGGAGTGAAAAAAGATAGAGGTGGTAACATTATAATTTTATCGTATTTTGAACCTGTTATGGCAACTATTAATACAGCAATTTTCTTAAGGAATCTCTCTATTTTCACCATCCTAGGAGGCTTTTTTGTTCTATTAGCTAATTATATTACGTTAAAATATTCAAAGTAAGAGAAGTTAGTTATTTGGAAATACTTTTTTTGTAAGGAATTATCGTAAAATTGAAATTATTTCGAATATTAGTAATACAAAAACAAAAACACGTTCTCCATGTCAGATAAGGAAGAAAGGGAAATCTCAAGAATCAAAGAAGTCGAGAGTACCAATTTAGCTCGAGATGATATAAGAGAGTTAGTAATTGAAACTAAAAAAGCGGTTGAAAAAGATAATGATTTATTAGCTAATAAAATTCATCGTAGTTTTTTAGATAATAACATCAAGTCTTTCGATATTGTAGGAGCTATAGGGGCGGGAAAGACAGCCCTGTTAGAAAAGATAGCGGAAAAATTAACCGCAAAATTTCGAATGTTGGTTATTTGTGGAGATATTACTACTCGAGTAGATGCTGATCGCATAGAAAAGTATAACGCCGAAACTATACAGATCAACACAGGCCGAGAATGCGCATTGAACGCGTATCACATACACCAAATAATTAAAAACAAGGATTTGCAGAATTACGATGTTATCTTTATCGAAAATGTAGGAAATTTAATATGCCCATCGGAGTTTGTCTTAGGAACTGATAAAAGAATAATTGTAGTATCCATCACAGAGGGCGAATGGGTGGTTGAAAAGCATCCCATGCTATTTAAAATGTCAGATATCGCGGTAATTAATAAGATCGATTTAAAGGAACGCTTAGGAACTAATGTTGAGAAAATGATCGCTGACGCTAAAAATATTAACCCGGAAATAGAGGTTATTACAACAAGTGCGAAAACTGGGGAGAACATTGATAAATTATTAGAATTAATGGGATTTTAAAGTTAAAAAGTGAAAAATATTTAAAGTAAAACCTAAGATGAGTGAATATGAAAGAAGAATTAACTAAGATTGAAGAAATTATTGCAAATCCTAATGAAATCAAGATTTCAAACATTCAAGAATTAATGGAAGCGTTATTTGCTAAATTAAAGAATCGGGTTGATAACTATATTGGAGATTACCCAACTTTTATTGAACCGGTTTATTTAGAAGAAAACGTTAAAATTGGAGACGATGTTCTTTTAGGACCAAATGTGTATATCGGTGCCAATTCAGAAATCCCAAATTACGTTGAAATATCAAACACGATCATTTTTGATAACGTAAAAATTGGAGAGAACTTTAAATTGGAAAATTGTATCGTTGCTAAAAATAGCTCTTTTAATTTTAAAAATCTTAACATGAAAAATAGCGTATTAATTGGAGCTGCCAATTTAAAAACCGAATTACAGAATATTGGATTTTAAAGAATAGTTATTGTAATTATCAAAAAACTCTACGCTAATTGTTTTAATATAAATTGGTGCCGTTAAATGAAACATAATGAAAAATATTTTAAAACAAATTTAAGAAGATGGAACGAATTAGTTAAGATTAATGCTAAATCAAAGTTTTACGACTTAGATGGGTTCAAATCGGGTAAATCGTCCCTTTTCCCAATCGAAAGAGAGGAAATAGGAAACGTGAACGGTAAAACGCTCCTACATCTACAGTGTCATTTTGGAATGGATACCCTTTCTTTCGCGCGACTCGGGGCGAAGGTCACCGGCGTTGATTTCTCAGATAAAGCCATTAAGCTTGCTCGTCAATTAAGCAAAGAATTAAAAATCCCTGCTAAGTTTATTAAGGCAAATATTTACGATATACCAGACATATTACAAGAAAAATTTGACATCGTTTTCACATCTAATGGCGCTATTGGTTGGTTGCCGGATTTATATAAATGGGCCGAAATAATTGATAATTGTCTGAAACCCGGCGGTACCTTTTATATCATTGAGAATCATCCTTTCGGTAATTTAATCGACGAAAAGTACGATGGAGCATTTCAAGTTGGCTACGATTACTTTAACGAAGGAAAACCTTATCGATTTGACGAAGATGATGGAGCGCACGCCGATCCCAATATTAAATTGCAAAACTTTGAAACTTACGATTGGTTTCATCCAATGGGAGATGTTATTAATTCACTATTAAAAGTTAATTTTGAGTTAGAATTCCTCCACGAATTTCCATTTAGTTTTTTTCAGATTCATCCCGATATGAAACAAAACATAGAAACGAAATATTGGGAATTTCAAACTTTTAAGCATTCGGTCCCGATGATTTTTTCGATAAAAGCTCATAAAAAAAAGACAAATTTGCTTCCATAAAGTAGCAAAACAATCTAGTTCAATTAAAAAAAAAGAATTTTAGTATAACCTAAGCTTTAATTAGCCAATTTGCCATCTTTTCGGGAAGAAAGAACCCGAAATAATATGCAAATGAACTTAATATTAATAAAAGTCTTATCATAACAACAATAATAGGATTTGTCCAACTAATTGCATCAAGTCCTGCTCCTAAAGTAAAAAATATAAATGCTATTAATAAAAATCTTCCCTTCCATCTAATTTTGGGATCATCAGACTTTATCGAGTTAAAAGCAAAAATAATACCCATAATAAAAGCTATTAATATAGCAAATATAGCAAATCCTAATGTAAGTGGGGTTCTTGAAATTACTCCAGGTGTTATTTCAACTCCTATTAAGTCAGGATAAGTGAATAGTAAAACAAAAAGAACAATTTCGTATAAAACGCTAATTAATCCGAGTATTGCTACAATTATTTTGTTTTTATTTTGAAGATTCAACGAACTGAAAGAATAAATCCAAAATAATATTGCTAAAGGTATGAAAAAATTAGCAAGAATCAAATAGGATAAATTGCTAAGGCGAAAACCAAATAAGCCTATATTTAAGAAATTAAAACTTGGCCACCACCAAGAAGCACTCAAGAAAATCCAGGTCAAACTAACGCTTATAAAAACTTTATTTTTGAATTTAAAATATTTTAATAGTATTCTTAGCCCTATAATTAGTGCGATTATAACAAATGCCAAACTTAGGCTTCCACGTAGTAAATCAAGATAACTTAAATCTGTAAATGCCATTTTTAATCATTCAGTAATATGTTTTATTATTATTTCATCTCAAAATAATTTAAACTTTATTAATTTGAATTTAAGTAGAAATTTTAGTGCTTATTTCTAATTTTGATAAAAAGTTACTAAAGATATAGCTAAATGGGAAACCAATGGGAGGGTGTGTAGAGAAATATTTTTCAAGGTCAATATATTTCTAGATCTAAGAAAGAAAGTTTTAGTGAATAAAAAATGAAACCACCAGTTGAACCGTTTAAAATTAAGGTTGTAGAACCTGTTAAAATTCCTACCGAAAAAAGAAGAAAGGAAGCGATAAGAGAAGCAGGATTTAACACTTTTTTACTATTATCTGACGATGTATTTATCGATTTGCTAACAGATTCTGGAACTTCAGCAATGTCCGATAATCAATGGGCGGGAATGATGTTAGGAGACGAAGCATATGCTGGAAGCAAAAATTTTTATAATTTGGAAAAGTCAGTGCAAGATGTATTAGGCTACAAATATTTAGTTCCCACCCATCAGGGCCGAGGCGCAGAACATTTAATGTTTAGCAATTTGGTAAAACCAGGACAACTTGTTCCGCGAAATATGTATTTCACTACTTCGAAGGTTCATGTAGAGCTCCCTGGGGGTAAAATGGTTGATGTTATAATTGACGAAGCTCACGACCCAGAAAACACTCATCCCTTTAAGGGGGATGTAGATTTCAATAAACTTCAAAAATTTATAGACGATTATGGAGTTGATAAAATTGCTTTTGTTAATGTCGAAATGAATGTTAATATGGCAGGTGGTCAACCAGTTTCTATGCAAAATTTAAGAGAATTAAGAAAATTTTGTAACGAATATAAATTAAAGATTATTTATGACGCGACTCGCTCGAGTGAAAATGCGTTTTTTATTCGTGAAAGAGAGAAAGGGTATGAAAACACACCAATCGTAGAAATACTAAACGAAATGATGAGCTATTCTGATGGATGCATTTATAGCGCAAAGAAAGATTGTTTAGTAAATATCGGTGGTTTTCTCGCAACACACGATAAAGAAATCTTTGAAGCTACACGGAGTATGGTCGTGGTTTACGAAGGGTTGCATACATATGGCGGGATGGCAGGTAGGGATATGGAAGCCGTTGCAAGAGGACTGAGAGAGGGTGCCCAATATGAATATTTAAAATATAGAGTAAACCAAGTTCGCTATTTAGGAGACCTTTTAATGGAAGCTAGTGTACCTATCGTTAAACCCACGGGGGGCCATGCTGTTTTCTTGAACGCTTTAGAGTTTTTACCACATCTATCTAGAGATCAGTGGCCAGCACAAACTTTATCTGCTGCCATATACGAAGATTCTGCTGTTAGAAGCATGGAAAGAGGGGCAATTTCGAAAGGAAGAGATTCAGAGACAGGCGAAAATATCTTTCCTAAGTTGGAGTTAGTACGCTTAACTATTCCTCGACGAGTTTATACTAATACTCACATGGAGTATACAGCAAATTCAATCATAAATCTTTACGAAAAAAGAGAATCCATTCCAGGATTGAAAATGATTTATGAACCTAAGTACTTACGCTTTTTCCAAGCAAAGTTTGAACAATTATCTCTTTAAAGAAAGGATTTACAATATTTTTCTAATCCTTTAAAATATCTTTAAATATGTCTAAATATCAAGAACTTTAGGGAAATTTTTGCGAAACTGAAGAAATGTTTTAATAATATTTTTAATCCTTCCAAAATACATTTTTCCAAAAAGAGGGATCATGTATATGGACCAAAGCTGGAATAATTTCGATAACTTTCAGGTATATGTATTTGCAGATCCTGGGGTTTGA
>JAUWNA010000127.1 GCA_030612905.1 Promethearchaeota archaeon | reverse complement strand
TTAAACATGTTCTCAAACATTTTGTCAAAATCTTCTAAATTTTTTGAAGACAAAATAGATAGCTGAAAATTCTTATCTTTAACACTTGAGAATATTTTTGTGAACGTATGGTCTCCAGCATAAATGTAATTGGCTAATATTACCGGTTTTTTGCTCTCAATAAATTCAATGCCAGCTTGAACAATCCCCGGATCTCCATAATGTCCTATCGTAAAAACTATAACCCCATCAACCTCTTCGATATCTTTTTTAATCTGGTTAACTAATTCGTTATCGTATGTTGTAATAATCTCACTATAGTTAAACTCAATTTTATTAAATTTCTCGTTTAAATGTTTTCTAATGGAATCTATCGTTTTTTTATTATCAAATCCCAAATAAGGCCATCCTGCTTCCCATTGTGGTTTTCCTATAAACACAACTTCAATTTTTACATCTTTTAAATTCATTTTAAAATTCACTACGAATCAATAAATTGTATACTTATCCATTAGGTTTTGAACTTTAAAAACTTTAAAAATTTTAAAAATAAGATTTTTGGAAAAACCTTACAACCAATAAATTAAATGCTTCTTTCACGTTTCCAATTAGCATTATCGCTCGTCCTTAAGTACCACCGGAGTAATTGTTCTTTGAGATCTGCTTTAATTTTGTCGTAAGCGTATATCTCAATTAAATTACTAGCTTCACTTGGATCGTACATTAAATCGTAAAGCTCTTCCTTCCCACTATCTCGAATAACGAGCTTCCATGTTTTGGTTCTGATCATAGCAGATCGAGCTACGGTGGATGGATTTTCTTGAGGTATATTAGTCTTATCGTAATAGATACCAATACCCAGCATTTCAGGATTTTTAACAATCGGTTCAAAACATTGAGGTTCGCGAGGGTTATATCCTCCCTCAGCAAAAACAGCGTCTCTTAGTTTCAATAAGCGTCCTTCTAGAAGAGGAATTAAATTCTTGCCAAAGTGAGTATATAGGGTTTCAATTTGAGCAATATTCAATACTGTAGGAAAAAGATCAATAGTTTGAACCAATTGTTCGTATAGAATTCCTTTTGATTCGATACCAGGTATTTTTGCAATTAACGGAACATTGATAAGACAATCTTGAAAGGCGTTAGGCCATTTTTCTGTTAATCCATAGTCCCCCGTATAATCTCCGTGATCAGCAAAGAAGAATATTGCGCTGTTTTCATAGATTCCGATTTCTTTTAATTTATCGATTATTTGCCCAAATTGGTAATCTACGCGGGAAACCATTCCATAATATGTAGCGATAATCTCTTTAAAATCATCTTTATCTAAATTGTTCAAACCATACTTTTCATGAATTAAACGCATAAATTCTGGTTTATCGTCCAATTTAGGCGGAACTGGTGATGGTACTAATTTTCGATCGTACATAGAAAAGTAAGGCTCCTCAACCGTGTAAGGAGGATGAGGAAAGCTCAAGGCTATATATAGGCAAAAAGGATTTTTATGATCAGAATTTAAATAGTTAATTGCCTTTTGAATGACGTGATAATCACTATCTTCTGATTCCTCTAATGTTCTCTCACCATAATAAAAAGATTTTCTCATAAGATCATCTAAGGGATAAGGATTAGTTTTCCAAGCACCAGTTTTCGTTCTTAACCTTTTCGTTACGCTTTGTTTAATAGCCTCTTTACTGAAAAGATCGTTCCTTCCTATCCAGACAACGTCATATCCCTTAACTTTTAAGAATTTGAATAAATTTTCCTCGTGCGGTTGTAGTAATTGGTAAAGGCTTCTGTGCCCATTCGAGTGCACAAATTGACCCGTAAAAGTACAACATCTAGAAGGTCCACAAACAGGATTGACAGTGAAACAATTAGTAAAAGCAGCACCATCATTAGCAAATTTATCAATATTTGGTGTATTAATAACGGGATTTCTTCGACCATCGAAAGAAATGCAATCTCCACGCATTTCATCTGCTACAAAAAAAATAATATTAGGAATCGCATGTTTCTCTTCTGCCATGTTTAACATATTATCATTTAATATTTAAAAGTTTAATAATTAAGAATTCAAGGTTATTTTAAAATAATCAAAATCTAATATAAATATCCCAACACTTTTAATTTTCGAAATATTATTTTCCGTTATTAAATATACGGAATATTATTCAAAAGGATACAAACTATGAACTCAAGGGAAAGAGTAAATATAACTTTAAACCATAACGAACCTGATAAAGTACCGCTTGATTTAGGGGGAAATCAATCAAGCATTCACATTAAAGCGTATAAAAAATTATTGGATTATCTTGAAATTGAAGATAAGAACGTTCAATACGCTGATTTCGTTCAGCAAATCGTAAAGCCATGTGATAAAGTCTTAGAAAGATTTAGTATTGATGTACGATATGTTCAACCCTTAGGGGGGATGGTTAGAGTTCAAGACATGGAACCTCAGTACGAGGCTAAATATGTGGGCCTATATGACCAGTTTGGTGTGTTTTGGGGGAACGATGCTAAAAAAGATTTAGACGATATTTTATATTACGACCCTGTTATTCATCCTTTTGCCGATTTTAAATCCGTTAGCGATATAAGAGATTTTGACTGGCCTAATGGGAGAGATAAAACACCATTTAATGGATTGAAGGAATATGCTAAAAATCTGCGTGATAATACTGATTTCGCATTATCGACTCCTCCAGTTGGATGTATATATGAATATTGCACGTTTTTATTTGGTTTTACAAAAACTTTAAGATATTTAAGGACTAAACCAGAATTCATAATTATAACAATGGAAGAACTTCTAAAGTATTGGACTGATTATGTTACGACCTTTTTAGACGAAGTCGGAAGTTATTTAGACATTGTATGCATTAACGGTGATATTGCGGAACAAGCAGGACCTATAATGAGCGTCAAACTTTACGAAAATATGATAAAACCGATAGAAAGGAAATTATCAGAAAAAATTCACGAATTAGTAGAAACTAAAATAAACTATCATTCCTGTGGTTCGGTTTCGTTATTTATACCCCATTTTGCTGAGATTGGGTATGATGTTATTAATCCCGTACAAATAAGTGCTTACGATATGGAGCCTTGTTCCCTAAAGGAGCGATTTGGAGATATAATGTCGTTTTGGGGTGGTTTATGTAACACTCAAAGTACATTACCCTTTGGAACGCTTAAACAAATCAGAGATGAAGTACGAAGAAATCTCGAATGTTTGAAACCCGGTGGAGGTTTTGTTGCGTCTAACATCCATAATATAACTGCCGAAGTTCCTCCTCAGAATATTGTTGCCATGTTTGATGCTGCTAACGAGTTTGGAAATTATTAATAAAAGAGTTTTTTTAGAATCAATTTTAAATATAAAATATTAGCGTAATTTTTTCTTAAAAATAAATAAATCAGAGGATTTTTATGTCTAAAACTGAAAAAATATCTACAAAAATAAAATGGTCAATTATCCTTCTAAGTTTTGCTGGTCAACTTGCTTGGGCTGTAGAAAACCAGTATTTTAATCTTTTCCTATATAACGAAATCGCTCCCGTACCTATGTATGTTTCTCTATTAGTTGCCATAACCGCGGTTGCTTCCACGCTAACAGCAATTTTTATGGGAGCTCTAAGCGATGTAAAGGGAAAAAGAAGAATTTTTATGTTAATCGGCTACTCGTTGTGGGCATTTACAACTGCTATGTTTCCATTAGCAGGCTTTTTTCGACCCGTTGTACTTGCTGTTACGATCGCAATACTGTTTGACAGCATAATGACATTCTTTGGTGCTATGGCTAACGATGCTGCATTAAACGCGTATGTTACCGATGTTACTACTACTCAGAATAGAGGAAAAATCACATCCCTAATGGAAATTATGTTCCTTATAGCCACATTAATAATTTATGGATTTGCAGGATTTATAATTGAAGCAGTGGGATATTACGTATTTTTCTATATTGTAGGTGGATTAGTAGCTTTAATTGGAATCCCCGGTGCGTTGATTGCTCCTGAGCCCGAAGATTTAAGACCATCAACCTTAGGTTATTGGAAAACCATTAAAAGTACCTTTAGTCGAACTGCGATTACAGAGAACAAGAATCTTTTCCTCATTTTAATTGGCTCGGCGTTGTGGGGCATTGCGTTCAATGTCTTCTTTCCATTCGTTTTAATCTATCTTGAACATTTTTTGCAAATTCCAATTTTTTTGGCATCAATTGTAATCTTCGTAGCATTATTGTTTTCGATTATCGCAGCCTATCCAGTGGGAAAATTAGTTGATAAGTTTGGCAGAAAAAAAATAGCGATAGGGGCAGTCATTCTAGAGTCTGTATCATTGTTTCTTTTTGCGTTTTCTGAATCCATAGTATTCATTGCCATAACAGCAGCAATTTGGGTATTTGCGATGGTAACTTGGAATATATCTTCAAAAACTTGGGTACGAGATTTATTACCCGAAGATAAGAGAGGACAGTTTTCTGGTTATTTTATTTTATTTAACGTCTTAATTGGAATGACGATTGGGCCGTTAATAGGAGGCGTGATCTCTGAAACATCCGGCATACCAATAATAATTGATGGAACACCTGGTTTTATTCCACCGCCTTTAGTCTTCGTCGTGGCTGCTTTCTTAATGTTGCTAGTTCTGATCCCTATAGTTAAAGCGAAAGAATTTGAGACATAACGATATAAATGTAAATTTTTAATATTTTTTTTAATTTATAATAAAACGAATCTAAATATCCAAATTACAGGTGAAAAGATATAAAAAGTAAGAGTTTTAAAATTTTTGACGCTCATCTTCATACCTATGGCACATTTCTACCTAAAAATGAAGATTTAATTAGTTATCTGGATAAATATAACATCGAAAAAGCAATTATTACTACAGTTAATAGAGCAGCAAGCTCTAAAATCTTTGCTAACAAAGATAACAATGATGAAAATAACTCTTCTAACGATAATGTCGTAAAGAGAGCGTTTGAAAATTTAAAGAAGTTAATGCCTGAAGGTCAATTGGACCATCAAGATGTTATTAATGTATCAAATAAAGATCCAGAAAGATTTTATAAATTCTTCTGGTTCAACCCAAAAATCAAGCCTGAAGATGAGGACAGCAATTACAAAGTCTTAGAAAATCATTTTGACTTAGGTTTTTGTGGGGTTAAGATCCATTCCGGCATTCACTTAATTAAAATTCCAAGAGATATTGTAAAATTAGTTACTTTTATGCAAGATTATAACAAAAAATTTCCGTTATTCGTTCACTTTACGCCAAAATTTTCTGCTTTTGGAGGAATAAGCAGCAAAGACATAGCAAAATTAGCAAAAAGTTATCCAAATTTGCGTATCATTATTGGTCATGCTGCGTTGGCGATGGAGTTTGCGATTGATCTTGGATTGAGCTTAAAACAATACAAAAATGTATTTTTTGAAACTTCGTGTTCAATACCTTACGGAATATTAAGTCTGATAAAAATGGTAGGGCATAAAAGAATATTATTTGGGACAGATGCGCCAGTCACTAATCCAATAAAACTTGAAATTGATAAAATATTATGCTTACCAATTACCGATGTCCAAAAACAAGATGTTTTTTTCAACAACATTGACGGTATAATTAGAAATTAAACCATTATTTCTCAAAGGTTTTAAATTTTTTTGGATTATCTTTCAAATCTTCCACTGACATTTTATCAATATTAGCTAATTAATTAATTTTGACTTTAAAATTATTGTCGAGAAAATTATTATTGATTAAGTCGATTATTTCTATTTTAATAATAGAATATATAAACGTAGTTGTGTAATTTTTTATTATAATCTTGTAAAAATTTATTAGAGTTGATACAGTGAAAAATTTAGGGGATGATAACTACTACGAAGAAAACAATAATTGGGACGTCATAGAAGTTTCAAAGGTTAACGACAAAATTATTAAAAAGCTTTTAAATTATCTGAAGTATGACATATCAGAAAACTTCTTTATTTCCTTTGAAAGCCTTTTAAAATTAGGAAATAAGGTTCCAGAATCTACAATTCAAAATATTATCAATGAATTAGACCAAACTAACAATTTCAAAAAGGATTTGTTTCAGTTTATTTTAAGTTTTGTAAAAAATGGCACAGTAGAATTTCACTTATTACCTCAAATATACAGCCCAGATTTCATCGTTAGGGCTCGAGCCGTAATGAAAATTAAACAAAATAACGATACAAGATATCTAAAATTCCTACTCCCTTTATTAGACGACCCTGACGATTCCGTAAGATGGAGTGTAATAAAATTCTTAACTAAGCATAAAAATAATCCAATAATCTTTAATGAATTAAAAAATCACTTGAATAAGGAATT
>JAUWNA010000415.1 GCA_030612905.1 Promethearchaeota archaeon | reverse complement strand
CTCGGAGTTCTTATTGGAAATAAAGTTGGTCAATTTTTCGGGAATAAAGTCGAATTGATTGGGGGGCTTATTCTAATCGGTATAGGAGTAAATATATTGATAGACCATTTGTTTTTTGCGTGAAATCTTTCAATAACTCTTGCTTCAATATATTAATAATCAAATTTTTTTTAAGTCCAAAAATTTATTTTAAATTGAATGAAAGTTTAACATTACATAGTTAAATAAAACGTGATTTTAAGTATGTTTGATAAACATTATTTAGAAAAAATTAAATTAGAAAAAGAAAAATGGGAAGAAAAGTTAAAAGAATCAAAAGAACGAGATGTCAAATTCGTAACCGATTCTGAGATTCCGATAAAAAATCTATACACGCCATTAGATGTAAAAGGAGACTATTTAGAAACTGTAAACTTTCCTGGTCAAGAACCTTATACAAGAGGGGTTTATCCTAACATGTATCGTGGAAGATTATGGACTATGAGGTTATTTTCAGGCCACGGGACTCCAGAAGAGACTAATTTACGTTGGAAGTATTTATATGAGAACGGTGAAACGGGGTTCAGTGCTGCCGTTGACGCTCTTACTTTTAACGGAATTGACCCTACAAACCCCGATGCCGCACCAGAGGTTGGTACATCTGGGGTTCCGCTTTATTGCATTGACAGCCTTTTTGCGCTTACAGAAGGCATACCCATAGATAAAGTGAGTGTTGCTTTAGTTGTAGAGCCATTTACATGCGCCCCTGTGTGTGCCATGTACTTCAATATGGCTAAAATGCGTGGGTATGATTTAAGTAAATTAGTAGGAACAACACAAAACGATATTCTAACTATGACAGTTGGCTATATCCCTTATAAAAACAGTCCACCAAATCATTTGTTGCGAGTGGCGTGTGATTTTATTGAATGGACTGTAGCTCAAAAGAACGTTCCAAAATGGCATCCTATTAATTTTACAGGATATAATTACAGAGAGGGCGGTATTGATGCAATTCAAGAACTTGGATTTGTTTTTGCGAGCGCTTGTTCTCATATTGACAACTTAATCGCAAGAGGTTGGAAGGCTGACGATTTTGTTGGAAGACTTGCTTTTCATTTAGCAGCTCATAAAGATTTTTTTGAAGAAATCGCAAAATATCGTGCAGCTCGAAGAATATGGTACAAGCTAATGAAAGATAAATACGAAGTAAAAAACCCTAAAAATCTTGGTTTTAGGTTTCATGTACAAACCGCCGGAAGCTCTTTAACGGCGCAATTACCTATGATTAACATTGTACGAACAGCAATTCAAGGCTTAGAGGCTAACATAGGTGGATGTCAATCGCTCCATACAAATTCTTACGATGAAGCTATTTGTCTACCTTCAGAGAAAGCCGCCTTAATTGCGTTAAGAACTCAACAAGTAATCGCAGATGAAACTAGAATAACTAACACAATAGATCCATTAGCAGGAAGTTATTATGTTGAGTGGTTAACAGATGAGATTGAAGAAAGAGTATGGAAATATATGGACAAAATTCAAAAGGTTGGTTCCATAGATAAAGCTTTATCTACGGGTTGGCTCTACAAAGAAATGAGAGACGCATTCCATAAGAGAAGGGTACGCGCTGAAAAAGGAGAGGAAATCACATTAGGTGTCAATAAATATCAAGTTCCTTACGACAAAGTCACAGATGTCTTCAGAACGTCGCAAAAAGCTATAGATATTGAAGTTGCTCGGATTAACAAATTAAAAGCAAGAAGAGACAACGCCAAGTTGGAGAAGATTTTAGACAAACTAAGAAGCGTCTGCGAAAAAGAAGAAAATGTGATGCCTATAATAATGGAAGCTACAAAAGAAGGGGCAACAGTAGGTGAAATATGTGATATTTACAGAGAAATATGGGGTATTTGGGAACCCCCATTAGCAATTTAACTGAGGTGGAAAGTATGAGTGAGAAAAAGATTAGAGTATTAATGTCTAAACCAGGAATTGATGGTCATTGGAGGGGCGGGATCGTAGTATCAAGAGCCTTAAGAGATGCTGGCATGGAACTCATTTTTGGAGGTTTTCAGAATGCAAAACAGATCGTTGAAACAGCAATTCAAGAAGATGTAGATGTTCTTGGTTTATCTATACACAGTGGGGCTCATATCGCATATACAAAACAAGTGATTGATCTTTTAAAGGAAAAAGGAGTGCTCAAAGACATTCTCGTCTTAGTAGGAGGCGTTATTCCAGCACAAGACTTCCCAAAATTAAAAGAGATGGGTGTAGGTAACATTTATGGTCCAGGAAGCATGACAAATGACATTGTTGAATTTATTAAAACTCATCTCAAAAAATAAAAAAAACATGTTTAATTTTTTTATCTAATTAATATTTCATATCAAAAATTTATCTGAGGATGTATATTATTGACGAATGACGACATTATAGAATCTTTAGTTAATCGATTTAAAAAGAAAGATAAAATTGCTTTAGCGAGATTAATAACTATTGTTGAAAACGAACCTGAGAAAGCTTCTAAGATTTTCAAGCATTTTGAAAACTTAAAACACGACTCTTATATTATTGGACTTACGGGTTCTCCTGGCGTTGGAAAAAGCACTTTAACCGGGGCAATAGCTCAAAAAATGTTAGACGAGGGAAAAACTGTAGGTATTATTTCCGTAGATCCAACTTCTCCTTTTAGTGGAGGTGCTTTTTTAGGGGATAGGGTTAGAATGACTAATATCTGCTTACATCCTAACGTTTTTATGCGTAGCCTTGCATCAAGAGGGTATAAAGGAGGAATTTCAAGGGCAGTTTTTGACATTTCCATGCTATACGAAGCTTTTGGCATGGATATAATAATTATTGAAACTGTTGGCGTCGGACAAGCTGAATTCGATGTGTACAATTTAGTATATACTGTTGTTGTAATCCTAGTTC
>JAUWNA010000090.1 GCA_030612905.1 Promethearchaeota archaeon | reverse complement strand
TTTCCGAGCTTACGAGCGCAATCAGGGAGATACGACGGTTTTGATGAAAAACTTACTAAATAAACTTGATCAAGCTAATACGCTCCCAGAATTGAGAAAATTCAAAAGCGTTATTAAGCAAGATTTTAGCAATTTAGATATAGATAAGACCCGAGACCCTCTACGGGTTGGTGTTTCGGGAGAGATTCACATTAATTTGGAACCCTACGTAAATTTAGATATCCGTAGAAAGCTGGGTGAGATGAACATTGAAGTACACCAGAGCTTGAGCTTATACGATTGGGTTGTCCACAAATTCCATTTAAATTATCACAGAAAGTGGTTAGAACACCTCTCGCACCCCTACGTACCCATGGATATTGGCGGGGAATGCCAATGGGTGTTAGGTGAATATATAGACAAAGCTCAAGCGGGGTTTGATGGCTTCGTTCATCAATATCCATTCTTATGTATGCCAGAAGTGACTGCTCGGACGATTTTAACTAATAAACTTAAGGGGATTTACGACCTTCCCATTATTTACTTCTCTTTCGACGAGCAGAGCGGATTGGGTGGCTTCAGGACTAGGTTAGAAGCATTCTCTGACCTAATGTATGGTCGTAGGAATAAAGAAATTGAAACTAACGCCAAATTCATAGCAAATGGTAATAAAAAGATTTATCCGCATTATGGCGGTTTATTTTATAACGAATGCGTTCAATTAATTCAAAATTCGGTTTAATGATAAAGGTGAGATTATATGGTAGAAGTTACTAATAAAGTTGTTAAAGAGGGAAAAAAAAAAGAGGCTTTCCTTGGTATTGACATAGGAAGCGTGAGTTGCAAATTTGTTCTAATGGATACAGATGGAAATTTACTTACTAGCGTATTTTTACGAAATAGAGGTTCTCCCATCGAATCAGCCAAGGCAGGCATGGCCGAGTTACGCGATAACATAGAACAAAGCGAAAATTTAGGCGATTATGAGATACGTTGCTGTGGTACCACAGGTTCGGCACGGTATTTAACAAAAGCAATCGTTGGCGCCGATCTTGCTAAAACCGAGATAATAGCCCACGCTGTTGCAGCACAGACTATCTATCCCGATGTAAGAACGATATTAGAAATTGGTGGTCAAGATTCGAAAATTATTATTCTACGGGACGGAATAATTGTAGATTTTGCGATGAATTCTGTATGCGCTGCGGGAACGGGTTCATTTCTCGATCACCAAGCAGCGAGGTTGGGGATTGCTATAGAAGAGTTTGGCCCTTATGCTATAAAATCAAAGAATCCTGTGAGTATTGCGGGAAGATGTACTGTATTCGCAGAATCCGATATGATTCACAAG
The DNA here is from genome assembly GCA_030612905.1 of Promethearchaeota archaeon. GTDB lineage: Archaea > Asgardarchaeota > Lokiarchaeia > Sigyniarchaeales > SOKP01 > SOKP01. The sequence continues at coordinate 6,011 of JAUWNA010000090.1, read as the reverse complement.
CAAAACGCGGGTTACACTAAAGAGGATATTATTGCGGGTTTATGCGATTCTCTTGTTCGCAACTATATGAATAATGTAGGCAAGGGTAAGGACTTAGAAGAACCAATTGTGTTCCAAGGTGGCGTTTCTTACAATGAAGGGATCATTGAAGCATTTGAAAGACATTTAGGCTGCAAAGTAATTGTTCCTGAATTTAACGTCCTAATGGGGGCTTTAGGAATGGCAATTTTAGTTAGAGATTTCTATTTAGAGCACGAACATCAAACCGTATTTCGAGGACTCGAAGTATCAGATATTGAATTCACGACATCAGCGTTTAACTGCGGAGATTGTCCCAATAACTGCGAAATAGTCCAAGTAAAGATGCCCCAAGAGGGAAATAAAATTATAGCTCGCTGGGGCTCTCGTTGTGGTAAATGGGATTCCGTTGATTAATTTCGAGTCTTATATTCTAATCTTTTGATAACATACTTTTCAAACTATTATTGTATTTACAACCTTTAAATTAGATAAACGAATATTTGAATAAAAATAAGAAAAAACATACCTACTAAAGTTATTAAAATATTGTCCAATTTTTAATAAAAGAGAAGCAAGATGACAGAATTTTTTAAGCAATTAAAGGACTTGGGCGAGGGTTTTCTCGAGTCCTTGCAACATAATACAAAATTATCGACAATATTTGATATATATTTAGAAAAAGTAATCCCTTCATTTGTTTCCGAAAAAGAGTTAAAGGAATATTACGAGAGACGGATGGAGGAAGTTAATAATTTCATAGACAAACTATAAACGAGGGAAAAGCGATGGTTGAAACATCTTCCGAGGAGACGGAAACGAAAGGAAAAGATAAGGTGCTTAGTAAGAATCTTATGGAAGACCTTTTTTACGCAGTTACCAAAGGTTTAGGAAACTTAGGGTTAATGGCATTCGCAGACTTACAGATTGAAGGACGGGAAAATATACCTATTATAGGAAGGGCGATTTTAACTACGATTAGCCACAACGCGTTAAGAGATATGGCGATTATAAGTCAAGTTACTGGACGAAGAATTCATTTTATGGTTCATCATAAACTAATGAAGAATCAAATGTACGGTCCCGTTCTTAAGTCGTTAGGCATGTTTCGCAGTACCCTCGATAAGGACGATACCGTGCCTATAGATAAAGTGTTCCATTATCTTAACGAAGTTGGGGATCTTGTAGCCATGACGCCAGAGTCAAAACTTACACCCGAAATTCAAGTGAAAGCAATGGCGGGAATCATTAAATTTGCGGTTGCTGGAAAGGCGCCTATAATCCCCATAGCAATATACACGGAAAACGCGAAAATTTTAGGTATGTTTAAATCACAGGGGTTAAGAATAAAAATCGGGACCCCGCTTAAGGTAGAAAAGCGATTATCTCGACCAAAATATCGAGATGAGAGATACGAACTCGCTGAGGATATAATAAGAATTATTGATTCACTTAGACCAGAACCCGATATTGAAAAAGAATAATATTAAACATAAAAATGAGGTTTTATTATGGAAAATAGCCAAAGTTCAGAAATGAACGATTTTCAAATAAATTTAAACAGTTTAAGCGAAGAATTAGAGCAAAGAAAAGAGGATCTTGTAAGAGAATTGAATATTCCTGGAAAAATTAAGATATCGTCAGAACCAAATGCGGAATTAGGAGATGTTATAGGAGATATCTTCTATAAATCGATGAAGAATTTCTTTGAAGTAGGATTTAAACTTGCCGAAAGTTTAAATCTTCAGTTTAACACAGAAAATCAGGATGAAGAATAGCCCGTCCAAATTTTATAAAATATTAGAGAAGAAAAGTTTTAAGTTAGATAAATTGTTTAGAATTCTCAAAATTCTAATTATTTCATTTTAAATTTTAATTGAGTTAATTTGTGCTATTCCAATTAACATAAATCAAAAATTTAAAAGATTTCCCCTTATATTCACCATCACTAATGGCTTCGAATGTAAATCCATTATGTTCGTGCCAATAAACAGATGCTTTATTGAACAATGGCTTTTCTACAATAAAAGCAACTACTGGAGCATCTAATTTTAATAAAGCTTCTTGAAAAATAATAGTACCTACGCCTTTACGTTTATATTCTGGTAAAATACTCACTTGATCTAAATAAGCGAATTCTATTTCTTCATTAAGCAGTAAATCCTTAGTTCTTTCGTTTTCGAAAGAAAGATTACCGATAACATCACGAACTTTAACTATATTGTATTTTTTTTTATGAATGCTAGCAAAACCAATAATAGTTCTTGTATTGTTTTTCGCAACATAAATCTCGGTATTAGGATCTTCAATTAAGATTTTATAATATTCTATGTCCACTTCCTTTCGTAAAAAACCAGCCTTTTCCAATTCTTTTCTTTGCTTTTTTGATATTTCATCAACATCTTTTATTTCAATTAGATTTTGCTTAAGAGCATTTAGAATCCCTTGCGCATCTTCTATAGTTGCAACTCTAATGTTAATATCAATTTTTTCAGTCATATTTAATATTAGTCTCAAATGTAATTATAAATTCAATTATTTTTACGTAAAAGTCTAACAAATGATTGTAATAATCATCCAAATAAAAGAATATTTTAAATTTATAATATATTTAGATTAGATAAAACTTTTCAAGGAAATAAATATGACAATCTCAACTGAAGAAGAGTATACTTTTAAAGTTACTCTAGTTTTTTGGAAATTTTATGAGCTAGGACTATATTTTGAGCTAGCAGAAGTAAGAAAGTATTTAGAAAAAGAAGGCTCTCTGAAACTATATAAAGATTATCGTTGTAAAATCGAGGTTCCTGGAGAAGCAAAAGGGTGTAGCCAACCATTAAAGTGGATTTCAAGTCAATCGAAGAATTTTTCTCCCGTTTGCTTTAAGATCGGCGGGTCGGATAGATTTTCTTGTGCTACAGTACCAAATGTGGTTGGAAAAATTAGATTAGAAGGGCACATCCATTACGGCTCAGTTTTAGTAATCCATTGTGAATTAATTTTCGATGATTACCACAAGATTGAGGATTTTATAGAAATCTCCCAACCTTCAAACATGATCCTGGAAAGCACCGGAAGACCCATCACAGAAAAATTCGTAGAAATAAGAGAAAATGTTATAATATTATTAAAAAAAGGAAATTTTACAGAAAAGGCAAAATTAGAATCTTCGCTAGAACCGTGGCACCATACCTGGTTTATTTGGGACGCAAAACCTGATTTTAACAGAGTGGATTACCGCTTTATTGGAAATAATATTGGTAAAAATGCGCGATATTCAATAGGACTTACTTTAAGAACGGACAAATATAGAGAACTAGATCCTATTGCGTATCGAGATCAAATTAGCCTTAAAAACTTATCTCCATATTTAGACGAATTCGTGATGATTACACACGCGGGAAACGTAATAATCCCGGGACCAGGTCTTATGGATCCCAATTCTATGAAAAACTTACTTATTGATACGCTCTTTGGTCCAGAAGTTGGTAATGTTCAAAGGTTTTTAATCCTCATGCATATGGAAAATATACTAATTGTAGCAGATAAATTCGATAAAGTCATCTCAGAAACAAGAGCTATAGAAGAAGACCTAACTTTAATGAGTAAAATCGATAGATTAGAAAAATTGGAAACGGAACTCAACAGAATAATTCTTGAATTAAATAAAGATATAATAATCTCTAAAATAAGTCGCTTATTATTTACTAGCACTTTCAAAACAAGCATGTTTAACGAAATGATAGATAAATTAGATGGCTTTAAATTTTCGAAGCAAACTGATGATGTAATCACCAGAATCAGGAAAACACTTAATAGACAGAGGAACACGCTAAATACAAAATCGTCAGCAATAGAAAATAAATTTTTAGCTATTCTAAATTACCTTGCTGTATTCGAGATAGCGATTTTAATTATATCTTTAGCTTTAGATGATATATTCGGAGGCACCCTTTGGGGTTTTGTCCAGATTGGAATAGCTATTGCATTTGTTATTGGAGCATTTGCTATATACAGGTCGCAAGAAAAAAAGTTATAGTGTTGTGCAATTCTATTAAACTCATTTTTTTTTTTTTTTATTAGCTTAACCATAAAACATTAGAAAAATAAAAATAAAATATATTTCTAAAAATTCGCTTTCAATTAAAGCTGTAATAAAAAATAGAATAAAAAAATAATTTTTGTTTAATATCTTGTTCTTGAAGCTTGAATTCGTAATTTTGCTTTTGTCCGTTCTTTATCGTCCTGTAAAATAACATACCGGGTTTTGGAGGGAAGAATTATCTCATATTCTTCTTCTGCGATTGTTGAGTCCTTCTTTAAAGGGTCTTTCTCTCTCAATATTACTTTAATCCTTTCTATAGCGTCTCTTCCTGCTTTAACTGTTTTGAATTGACTCCACACATTCATATCCGCCTTAGATGTAAAGTTTTGGTTTCTTTGAAGCTTTATTGTTCCCTTATTTGGGAATCTAGCTTTAAAGACCTTAGGTCCATCCACCTTAAAATAGAACTCACCACGCCATCCGAGCATATCGTAATCCTTGAGAGTTTTCAGGCTCATTAAGTCAATGCTGATGAGGAAACGCTCTTTTTCTTTACCTACATTGTCCTGCGTAAAACTCTGGTCTTTAGCATAAGTTTTCTTACCTTTTGCGTAATATCTTCTTGACGTTATAACACACCTTTACTATATCTAATTATTTGATAATTAAGTTTTAAAATTTATATAGTGAGAGAATTTATATTTTTATTTATTAAAAAACATAATAATAATGGAATAATAATTTAGCGTACTTTTTCCTTTTTTAATCAAAATGGATATTTTCTTTTAAATTCTGAAATTGGGAAGAAAGTGGGCGAGTAAAATATATATACTCTTGATAATTAAAACAATATAATTTATTTCAATTATAACGCGAAATTCTATTTTAAAATTAAAAAAAAAAATGATATCGATGGATGATAATAGTTCAACGAAAGAATACAATGTAACTGTAGGAAACGATAATTTACCAAGAATCAAACTCTTTTTAAAAACTTGGTGGTATAGACTTTTAATCGGTTCTGGAGCGTTTGCTGGGTTATGGATTTTCATGACATTTATTTGGATAAAAAATAGAAATAATTTTGGGACTGAGATCACTGATATTTCCATATTTTGGACACATATTTTTTTAGGTATGGCAACTTTTAGTACCCTTATCATTGGATGGCTACAAAGAACGGCTTTAGTCGTTTTTAAAATTGACGCTCAACAAAATCTCTTAATTTACGAAAATTATTGGTCGAATATTCGGGTTAAGCATAAAAAGTTCAATATAGATGATATTGACCGTTTTGACGTTTTTAAACGCTTAAGAAACAAAGGAAAGTATGGAAGAGTTGAATGGGAGTGTTTAGGTTTGAATTTTCGTACAAAAAATCCGATGTACATAACTGGGCCAAAAGAGGAATCTAATGCAATTAAGTACGCCAAAAGATTAAACGAATTTTTAGCGGGTAATACTAACATTAACAAAGGGCGGTTACGAGAAGAAATAACGCCAGAGTTTAGCAAGCGAGCTAAAAAATTAAAAAAAGTTTATTTGATAAGTTTAGCAGCAATAATTATTGCGGCGATTATCGCAGTAGCCTGGATTTTTGTTAGTAACCCTACATAAACTGAATTAATTGAATCAATAAAAAAAAATCGGTAAATTTTATAAAGGAATTAACAATTATAAATTAGCCCCTTTTTTTGTTTTCTTACATTATAATCCCCCGTTCTAGTAGGTCGGCGCATTCTATGAGTTTTAGATTGTTCATTAAAAAATTTCCCCTCACTTGCCGCGTGATTCGCACTTCGGCTAGGATTTCGGGATGATTCCGTACCTTCAATGTCGCCCTAATGCGTCTCTCCACGGATTCTATTGTTTTTGGACCTCTTAACCGGATAATAGCGCGGAGGATAGAATTTATATTTTCCGCAAGATTATTTTGAATTGACATTAG
>JAUWNA010000172.1 GCA_030612905.1 Promethearchaeota archaeon | reverse complement strand
TTTATCTCTTTAATAACACTAAAATGAGCTTTATCTGATGTGATTACTGTTATATTTCGTGATATTGCAATCGCACCATTTAACGCATCTATTATCGGAATTGGTTTTCCATTCACTCTTAATAAATGAAATAAATTACCTAAAATTTTGGCATCATCAACTGATAAAGAAAGGATTCGATTTTGATATTCTAGCTTTTTTACCATCCTATTAAAGAGTTCTTTTTGAAGTTTCAACTTTTTTGGATACTTTTTTTTAAAATCTTGGTCGTAAAAACCAACATATATTTCAGAAAGCGAGTACGTTGTTAGATATATCGGTTGACTTTTCTCCGAAATTTTTTTATATTTGTTAATAATTTCTTCTTTATTTCTCAAAATTCCGATAATAATATTCGTATCAACTATATACATCGCTATTCTTCTCTAATATCTTCATTTGTTAAATGAGACTGACGATGATTTTGAATAAAATTTTCAATTTCTTCCCAAAGTTCCTCATCCTCACTGAAAATCCCTGAAAATTCTAAAAGAGGATCATTCAATACTGGATTTTGCAAATTACAGAGACGAACGATTAAATCGGAATATGTTTCGCTTTTCTTTTTTAATTTTTTTAACGCTCTATATGAGTTTTCGTTTAATGAAATAGTTCTTTGAGTCATCATTAATTATGTACAATTTTAATTATAAATAGTTAACTATTTACTACTATTTAATAAATGAATAAACTAGTTTTTAGCTAGAATTAAAAAATAAAAATTAAGTTATTTGTATAGAACCCATTTTAGCGGCTTATTTATTTCGCTTCTGCCCCTCCAAGTAATAATGTCATCTTTGATGGTGAGTTCCTGTTCAATACAATTTGCATTGCTATTGGCTCTGATGAAAAAGGTGTATTAACCTATGGTATTGGTGAGATACAGAAAGGAAAAGAAAAAGATGTCTTACAGCGTACAACTCAACAAAACTTGTTCATGGCATCTAAAATTGAAGGTCTTAGATATAAAGCAGAAGTTTTACTGGATTTTACAGAAGCTTATAAAATATTAGGCATGGCACCGCCGCCAGAAGTATAAAACCTTAAATCTCATTTTTTTATTTTTATTTCACTTTCAAGGGATTTTCAATATAAATAATAACTAATATAATAACCTATATTTTCTTCTTATTAATATCTAAATTGAATAGTTTAGTTCCGATAAAATCAATATTGGTTAAAACTTAAATCTACAATAGGTTACTTATATATTTCTTCCTTTTAATAATCTCTAATATGAATAATAATTCAGAGAACTTAATTTTGATGCTTAAACTTTTCGCTCGCTTATTTTGAAATGGATATCTCAAATCACACGGCATAAATCTAATAGGTATGGAACTATTATAAAGGAAGTATTTAATATAAGAATAATGTAAAAAAATAAAAAGTTTAAAATTTAAAATTCACTCAATTAAAAAATAAGCTTTTTTTTTAGCAAATTGATAGAAAAAAATAATGAAAGGGATATATTAGCTCGAATGCGCACATTGTTAGCCTTGGAAAGAAATTATTTAGCAGAGGAAAGAACCCATCTCGCTGAATTTAGGACGGGATTATCAATTTCTTTAATTGTAGCACCAATATCTCTGTTTTTTATCACTCTTGAAATTAATTTATTATTATATTTCATATTTTGTGTATTTATGGGCACCATTACTGTTTGGGGCATTTGGATGGTTTTTAGCTCTCATTCAAAATTAATAAAAATAAAGAAAAGAAAAAAAGTAGTACAATCTCGTGAAAAGCAGATCTTCAATTCATCTGAAGTAATTCGTGAACTCTTTGATGATTGTATAGTATTTGAGGATGATCATTAGAATTAATTACAAGTTGATTGTTAATTTCTCTTAAATCGTTAAATTAAAAGAAGAAAAAGGTTAAATAAAATGAGTAAAAATTATTCAGAAGAAGAATTATATCAATTTCCGTTTAGAGATAAAAGTTTAGAGTTAGAAGAGCGAGTTAAAGATTTATTAAGCCGATTAACTCTTGAGGAAAAGTTTAAGCTATGTTCGGGAAGATTAATGTGGCATACTAAACCTATTAAAAGGTTGGGTGTAAAACCATTTACGATGTATGATGGACCTCACGGGGTTCGACCTGACACGATGGGTGAAATAAAGAGCACTTATTTCCCTTCTGCTATTTGTAGGGCCGCTACATGGGACCCTGAACTATCTCACGAATTTGGAAAGGCTGTAGCCGAAGAAGTTCGTGATGTCGGTGCTCATATGCTACTTGCTCCTGGAATTAATATTCAAAGAACTCCAATGAATGGAAGGACTTTTGAGTATCAAACAGAGGACCCACATTTAAATAAAATTCTTGCTGTTGCTACAGTAAAAGGAATTCAAAGCCAGAAAATCGCTGCTTGTGTAAAACACTTCGTATGTAACAATCAAGAAACAAATAGATTCACAGTGAGTTCCGAGGTGAGCGAACGGGCGCTCCAAGAAATATATTTACCTGCCTTTAAAGCGACCGTCCAAGAAGCTGATGCGTGGTCCTTCATGACTTGTTATAACAAAGTAAATGGAATTTATGGATCAGAGAATTATAATCTATTAAGAGAAAGGTTGATGGAACAATGGGGCTTTAGAGGGTTCACAGTTTCAGATTGGAACGCTACAGCCAATACAAGTACAGGGAGTTGTGTTACAGCAGGATTATCCCTTGAAATGCCTACAGCAAAAAAGTACAATAAAAGAAATATGAAGAAAGCCTTTCAAGAAGGTAAATTCACCGAAGACTCATTAAACGATAATATCAAGAGGTTACTGAGAGTTATGTTTTTGGTTGGATTATTTGACGATAAAAATACGCTCCCTAGTGGAAATAGAAATACACTCGAACATCAATCAATAGCTCGCAAGATAGCTGAAAATGGGATCGTACTATTGAAAAATAAGGATGCTTTATTACCGTTAAATATTGATAAACTGAAAAAGCTAGCTATTGTTGGTCCAAATGCAAACTTAAAATTTGGAGGAGGTGATATGTTAGCTGGTGGAGGTAGCTCAGTTAATTATCCTCCATACGAGATTACCCCTCTCGAGGGTTTAAAGCAAAAATGTAGGGATAGAGTAGAAATAATAGAAACGCCATCAAAGGCAGACGTAACAATTTTGTTCGCCGGACTCAATCATGAACATGGTATGGATGCTGAAGGCGAAGACAGGAACAAATTTGAACTCCCTTTAGAACAAATCGAATTAATTAAGAGAACCGTAAAACAAAACCCTAATACCATTGTAATTCTCATAAATGGGAGCCCTATAGCCATGAGCGATTGGATCGATAGCGTTCCTTCGGTTATTGAAGCGTGGTACGGAGGTATGGAAGTAGGAAACGCGATTGCGAATGTCTTATTTGGTGATGTGAATCCTTCGGGAAAATTACCCTTAACATTTCCTAAAAAGCTTTCAGATTCCCCAGCTCATAACTCTGAGCGATCTTTTCCAGGTGTCGAAGAAAGAGTTTTTTACGATGAAGGAATCTATGTTGGGTATCGTTATTTTGATAAGGAACAAATTGATCCTCTCTTTCCTTTTGGATATGGGTTATCTTATACTACTTTTAATTACGAGAATCTCAAACTAGATAAAGAAAAATTTACCAAAAATGATACCGTTACTGTATCTCTTGATATCGTCAATTCAGGTAACCGATCAGGAATGGAGATCATCCAACTTTATATTCAAGATATTAAAAGTAGTATTGATCGCCCGCCAAAAGAATTAAAACAATTTAAAAAAGTGAAACTAGAACCAAATGAAAGAAAAACAGTAGAGCTCACCTTGAACTTTGACGATTTCTCCTTCTACGATGACTCAACTCATAGTTGGGTTGTGGAACCAGGAACATTTAATATACTACTTGGAAGTTCTTCACGAGATATACATTTACAAAAGGAAATTGAATATTTCGAGTAATTTTGCGTGAAGAAATAATCGTAACTTTAAAAAATATGTTCTTTGATGTCCATTAAACATTTTGGCATACGCATTTTCAAGTCCGATAATCTTAAATATAAGAGAATGTTTCGATACCTATGAAATCTCTATTGGTTTTGTTTTCATATCATCACAATAATACTGAGAAAATTGCTAATGTCTTCGCAAAAATTCTTGATGCACAAATAAAAACGCCACAGGAGATAAACACTGAAGAGCTTCAAGAGTATAATCTAATAGGTCTTGGCTCAGGGATATATAGTGCAAAACACCATAAATTTCTGCTTGATCTTGCCGATAAACTACCACAAGTCACCAACAAGAAAGCATTCATTTTCTCAACCAGTGCAATGACGGGAGAGAAAAAAGTCGCTAAAGATCACTCGCTGCTTAGGGAAAAACTGCAATCGAAAGGTTACATTATCGTTGATGAATTTGCTTGTAAAGGTTTTAACACAAATAGTTTCATGAAATATTTTGGGGGAATGAATAAGGGTAGACCGAATGCTGAAGACCTCAAACATGCAGAGGAGTTTGCTCAGAACATGACGCAGAACCTGCAAAAGAAGTGAAACTTGAACATGTGAATTCTTTCTATCTTCTTATAATTTAAGCAAGAAGTTCTATACTTCTTATTTAAAGAAACCAGATATATTCAGCATATCCACCACTAATATCTGCAACGCTTTGTTAAGTTTTGTTATTATGCTCCACAATTATTACTACATTTCCAGTTTTCTGCCCTGCTTCAGCATACTTGTGAGCCTCGGCAACCTGTTCCAACGGATAGCTTCTATTTATTACCGTTCTTAGCTTCCCTGCCTCAATAAGCTCTTTGAGGAAATTTAATTGTTAATTTATATTAATTCGGTTAATTTTATAAAGGAATTAACAATTATAAATTAGCCCCTTTTTTTGTTTTCTTACATTATAATCCCCCGTTCTAGTAGGTCGGCGCATTCTATGAGTTTTAGATTGTTCATTAAAAAATCTCCCCTCACTTGCCGCGTGATTCGCACATCGTCTAAGATTTCGGGATGATTCCGTACCTTCAATGTCGCCCTAATGCGTCTCTCCACGGATTCTATTGTTTTTGGACCTCTTAACCGGATAATAGCGCGGAGGATAGAATTTATATTTTCCGCAAGATTATTTTGAATTGACATTAG
>JAUWNA010000531.1 GCA_030612905.1 Promethearchaeota archaeon | reverse complement strand
TAGATTAATCAAACAAGGTGTTTTAGGTGGATTGGGCATGTTATACACCCAAGGAATTACAGGTAAAGTTATATCTGATGAACTGAGGGATCCAGAGGAATTAATGAAAGGTATTTATCTTTCCAGCGATAGTCATATTGTAAAAGCTTCACAACCAAATAATAAACCCAAAGTTTTAACACTCGATAATGTTAGAGAAGAAGTAAGTGAACAAACTTAATTTCTTTGATACTATCGGAAATATTCTTTTTATGTATTAATTTTATCCAAAACCTTTTTTTAAATTCTATTATGATTATTTATCATGGAAGAAGTTATTCCAGGTATATTTTTGATTAAAGAAAAAAGTGGTTTCGAGCGAATTAAGCCTTCAGAAAACATTTATGTTATAGCAGGTCCTGATGGATTAATCTTCGACGCTGGTTTTGGTAATAAAAAGGTTGTAAAACTCTTTTTTAAAGAAATTAACAAAATAGAACAGTTGTATAGAGATAATAAAAGAGATTTTAAAATAACGCGAATCCTTGTGTCTCATGGTCACCCTGATCATTTTGCTGGATTAAAAAGGATACAAAATTCACTTGGAGTTAAAATTATCCTAACAAAGGAAACAGCTGATATTATAAAGAACAAAAAAAGTTTTATGAAATCGTTTAACTCAGATAGTTATGAAGATTATCTAATCATACAAAAAGGGTTTCGGTACAGAATAAGGAGCTTCTTAGAAAAACTTATGTTTAGCATCTTTTTTAAACGAATATATGGTCTTTCTTTTATCGCCAATCCTGATGAAATTATTAAATCAAATACTGAAATTTCAATAAACGGTGAGGATTGGAAGGTGTTTCCATCGCCTGGTCATGCAGTGGACCATATTTCTTTATACAACGAAGAAAAGGGAGTTCTACTTTCAGGGGATAATGTCTTATCAAAGACTACTTGGCTTGGTCCTCCAAATTGCAACATAGACGATTATATTGAATCTGTTGAGGCGATTCAGAAATTACCAAACCTTAAAATTATATTAGCCGCTCATGGACCTCTTATAAATAACCCAAGAGAGCGAACTATTGAGATATTAAAGCATAGAAAAGAACGGACCCAGCAAGTATTAGATATTGTTAAAGAATTTACTGAAAATGGGACATCACCCGATGAGATCATTCAAAAATTGTATCCAAATAAAAAGAAAATGCGAACCGAAATCGCTCGTGGATGGGTGTGCCTAACGTTAAAGATGCTCGAAGAACAAAAAGTTATAAAACGAATTGAAGGCAAGAAAGAGATAAAGTTTTACCCAACAAATAAATTATAATTTGTTAGCTAAATTATTATTATCTTAAATATTGAAAATTTCAATTTAATTTTTTATAGGTGAAAAATCTGAAAATTACTATGATTGGAGCGGGAAGTATCGTATTTGGGCAAAATATCCTCACAGACATCCTTGCACATCCTGCTCTAAGAGAAGATACTCTCATTTGTCTAGAGGATATCGATCCGACTCGTTTAGATTTGATGTACAAATTAATGCTAAAGTATAAGGAATCAAATCCAGAAAAATTGGAGGGCGTATCGTTTGAGAAGACAACTGATCTAAAAAAAGCTATTACTAACGCCAAATACTTAATCAGTGCTATTCATGTGGGGGGCCTAAATGCTTTTAAGCTCGATATAGAAATCCCATTTAAGTACGGTGTTACTCAGTGCGTAGGGGATACTCTCGGTCCAGGCGGAATATTTCGATTTTTACGCCAATCCACAGCACTTAAGAAAATAGTTGAATTAATCAAAGAAGTTGGATATAATTCTGAATTAAAACCCTTATTACTTAATTATGCTAATCCAATGGCAATGAACACCTGGTACTCAAATTCCATTTATCCCGATTCAACTGTAGGACTATGCCATGGCGTACAAGGAACAGCAGTACTATTAAGGCAGTGGATAGGTGTAAAACGTGTAGATTTTAGTTATTTATGTGCTGGAATCAACCATATGGCTTGGTTCTTAAACGCATGGTATAAAAACCCTACTGATCCAAATAAAACTTGGAAAAATGTGTATCCGTTATTATACGAAGCCTA
>JAUWNA010000301.1 GCA_030612905.1 Promethearchaeota archaeon | reverse complement strand
GGTACTCTATCCGGGAGTTATCGTAGCAATCCTCAGATAGTTCATTATTATTATGAAATTATTCGATATTGGAATAAAATAAATTATATTTTAAAGCGAGGGCTTAATTCTACAAATAAGGATCTCGTTTCTGGTAGTTCTGATAAAGCTAAATATTTAATTGCGATCTATCGAATTGTATGGGAAAAGGAAAATACTTTGAAAACTGTAAAAGAGCTCAATCTAACCAAACAGCAATCGAAACTTCTAAGAAACCTTGAATTCTTCTCATGGAAGCAAGCCTTAAAAGGAAAAAACGAGATCGAAAGATTAAGCTTAGAACTAGCAATTCCGTCTTTTTTAATTAATAATTTATTACCAATAATAGGTATTAAATCTTTAAAAGAAAATTTCGAACCTTTGAAGTATGTAGAAGGAAATGAGATATTTACTTTTAGAACTAACGATTTATGGAATGAGGAATCGAATAAAAATCCAATAGATCTCATTTTGAAAGATTTAGATGAACACCATATTAATGTTAAACAAGATATCCATTTTTCAAGATTGTTCCATGCTAATCTAAAAGATAAAAAGAAAATCATTTTAAGTAAATCGTATAAAGATGGTAAACTAGTTATCCAAGATAAGGCATCTTTTACAGTCGTTCATTTATTACATCCTCATCCTAACGAGCTGATATGTGATATGTGCGCAGCTCCTGGGATCAAAACAAGTATTATTGCCCAATTGTCTCAAAATCAAGCAAGGATTATAGCTAGCGATTTTAGCACATCCCGGTTGAATGTTATGAGACAAATTTCAAGAAATCTAAATGTATTAAATTCTCACTTGGTAAATTCAGACAGTATTAAATTACCTGTTAGATTTACTAACTTTTTCGATAAAGTTTTGTTAGACGCACCTTGCACTGGAAGTGGGACGTTTTCTACTAACCCCGTGCTTAAGTGGCGGCAGAATGAAGGATTTCTACATCAAAATGTTGTACTCCAAGAGAAATTGCTTAAAAGTGCTCTTAAATTGTTAAAACCTTCCGGCATTCTCGTTTATTCTACTTGTAGTTTTTACCCCGAGGAAGGCGAAATGCAAATTTTAAAGATATTAGACAATTTCGAACCTATGGAACTTCCAAAGTGGTTTTCTCCTAGCTATAAAGTTAAAAACCGACCAATTTCAGGTACTGGAAGATTATTTCCGGCAATACATCAAACTAAAGGTTTTTTTATAGGAAAATTCAAAAAAAAGTAATTATAATAATACTTAAGCAACTTTTTTTAAAGGTGGATTTAAGACGACTAGGTCAAAGTTTTGGACTGTAGGGCAAATTGACGCTACGGGTGTAAGAGGCCCCCATGAAAAGGAATTTGAAGATATAAGCAATGCAAATTATTCACATTTCACTAATATTGATAAGATTAAGCTCAAGAAGATAATAACAGAGGATATTGGAGGAAAAATAGAAAATATTGGATTTGACGAAGATTGGACAATTACTTTAGAAATGTTTCCCGAAGTAATTATTCATTTAGTATATTCTTATTTTGGAGATGAATTTGGGGATGGTATTACGGCCGAATTCAAGTGTTTTTTTTCGGGAGAGCGAGTTATCTTAGTACCCGGTGAAGACAGCATAACTTATGTTGATATTATTTTTAATTTTATGGAAAGAATGATAAAAAATAAAGAACCCTTTGAAAAATCTTACGATAAAAAAACTGAACTAATGCAAAAGGTATTAATCCAACGAAAAGAGCCGTTTAATTTATTAAAAAACGAGGATCAGAAAGATTTAGCGTCTTTTTTAGGGGCAGAAGTCTGGAAAACGGGTAACGAATGGCGAATCAAAAAAGAAGTTTTTCCAGATATTTTTATAGAATTAGTTTATGATAATCAAGAGGGGTTAGATATCTCCTATTCAGGTAAGACACTTCTTAAAAAAATCGGAAGTTATCACATGGAATTAGTAGGAATTTTCTTAATTAATCATGTGCTACGTTATATTACACTTAATAATCTCGAAAAGCAGTTACCTGATATTTGTTACATCATGTTTTCAAGATATTATACTAAACAAAAAAATTGGACTCATAGAAGAACTTAATAAATAAAAAAAAATATTAGATAGTTGTCCATAATATAGTTCTACCTTGCTTACGAGCACGTTTTATTTTTTTAGAGCTTTCTAAACCAGACATTACTTTCCAGATCTGTGAGTTGCTCAATTGAAAATACCTTCTTAGTTCCGGTGTTGACATTTCTGTACCGTTTAATAAATTCACAATTAACCTTTTAATTTCTTCAATAGTATCCTCGCTAGATTCAATCGGTGCATCGTTTTCGTCTTCCAAAAGATCCATTTCAAGGACAATCTTAGAAGCAATTTTATTAAGTTGTTTAATGCTGTTATCAATACCACGAGGTTTCATGAACAAACAAGTTAATTCTAAATCTTTTGGAAACGCAACAATGTAAAAGTTATCGTATAAAATAGCTCGTGGTTTTTTTCCTGCATTACCTCCTCGAAACGCTAGATAAAAATTCATAGCGAAATCTTCAAGATTCATCAAATTAGTAGGTGCCCCATATTCCTTTTTCCACTTGAGAAATGGCCCGTCTATCATATCGAAGCCTATTAAAGCCGCACCAAAAAGCTCTTTTTCGTTAAAGTTCAATTTCTTTTATTCTCCTCCTTATTGCGATTTTATTCAATTCTTTTCTAATAATATCCATTAATTTAAATCTTTCCTTAGGATTAATAGCCGTAAGACCATATGTCTTAACTCGAAGAATATCTTCTACACGATTAGGACTCATGCGACCATTGTTCTTTTGCAAATCTTGTTTGTTTGCTATTGCTATAATTGGGCATTCTTTACCTACAAAATGCGTAGCGTAACTAATTAATTCTCGAGACTTTAAAACATTACGCGGAGTCGAGTCAGTTACGATAAAGATTACATCTGAGCCTAAAAGATAATCTTTTGAATAAGCCTTTAAGTATTTAGTTTGCCCCCCTAAATCCCATACTTTGAGATAATAGTCATCTAATTTAATCGTTTTTAAATCAAAACCATGGGTAGGGAAATAAAACTTATCAATCGTATCTTGTGATAGAAGCTTTAACATAGTAGTTTTGCCGACTGCAGGCGAACCTATGAATGTTACCTTCATTAATTTGTTTATTTCTGAACTCAACATATCTTAAATCATTACGAAAAGAATATATTTAATAAAAAAAAGAGCAAATAAATTACATATATCTATATAATATCGTCATAACACAGAAGTGTTATAAACCTAAAAAATTATTCCAAAATTAATTTCATAAAAGAACAAGAGGAGGATTATTGAAAAGAGAGTTGGAATAATTAAACTGTATGTGAGTAACCCTTGACTTACCTTGATAGTTTTCATTAAAGTATCCATAATCGTTTCAAAATATCTAGGATTACCCCAAATCTTGATTCTCTCAACTAAAGAATCATAATAAAAAAACTCGACTTCTTCTAAAGTTTTTTCAGCTTTATTGATTAAGGAATCAAGTTTTTCTAAAATCTTTTCTAATTTGATTTTATCCCCGATTGGTGAATAACCTCTTCGAGTAAATTGTCTAGCAACTGTATGGGAATCCGAAGTCGTTATTTCCCCTCTTTCTATCCCTCTATTTTGTAGCATATTTAAGATATAAGAACGAATATCAACATAAGCATTGTTCGCGTCAAAGTGGATAAATACCGTTTTTTGATCAGTGGTTGTGTCTTTAAAAAGGTGGACTACTAACCCACCTGTTCCAATTCCATCCTTTTCAGAATATTCGGCCAT
>JAUWNA010000447.1 GCA_030612905.1 Promethearchaeota archaeon | reverse complement strand
ATCAAACCTAAAACCTCTTTATTCTAGAAAAAATCTAGAAATGGAAGTGAAAGGATTAGACGATGAAAAATTCATTTATGCTGATCCTATCAGATTTAAAGAGATCTTAATAAATCTCTTAAGTAATGCAATAAAATTCACTATAGATGGAAAAATAACTTTAGTAATTAAAGGGGACTACTATAATTGGATTTTTAAGGTGAGAGATACTGGTATTGGAATTGCCAATAAAGATTTCCCTCTAATCTTTAAAGAATTTCAAAGAGTTGAATCTACTTATGTGCGTTCTGTGCAAGGTACTGGCTTAGGTTTGTCCTTAACAAAACGCTTAATAGAACTACATGGAGGAGAAATTAGTTTTTTTAGCGTTCTAGGAGTGGGGTCAACGTTTACGTTTAATATTCCAAAAGAATTAGAACGTAAAGCAATATTAGAGAACAATTAATTCGTTTAAATCGTATATTTTGCGCTTAAATCTTTAGTTGATTCTGCGATCTTTTTGAGCTCTTCTATATCGTTTTCGATTATTGCTTTCATTAGATTCACTTTTAATTTTTTAATTTTTTCTAGAGTCATTGAGAACTTAATGTTAACCCTTTTATACAACTCATCCATTTTACTGTATAGAATTTTAGCATGTTCCGTATCGAAGATTTCTAAGTTAATTATCATTTCTTCATACGATTTATTTAGATCTTCTAACCATTTTCTTCCTTGGTCAATTATGGGGAAAAGTCCGTCTATTTGCCCTGAAGTAAGAGCATTTTCAAAATCTTTTTCATATTCTTCGAAAATATTTTTAAAATAGTTATATATTTTATTTTGGACTGGGTCTATGTTTATATCAGGATTCATAAAAAACGTAACAGTAAAATCCTCGTAACCAAAAATATTCATTTTTAAGTTGCTTCCTTTTAGACTAAAACCACTTAAATCTTTAATATTCAATTCTAAAGAAAATTTTTCTAAAGCGCTGATAAACATCGGAATTAAATCAAGATCGATCGGAATAGTATCTTCATTGCTTGGAATGCTACCTATAAACTTTTTAAGCGCATTTTCAAACAATTCGATCGACAGTAATGTCCTCCCGTCTTTATCGGCTATAAAAGCTCCGATAAACGAGGGAATCTTTTCTTCATAAGGTGGTTCTGAGATAGTAGCCACTTTTTCAGATTCTTTAAGATATCCCGTAGACAATGGTTTTAAAATATCTTTAAAATAAACTTTACCTTTTTCTGTTAAACTAAGGATTTCTTGACTTTTTACATATGTTATTTCAACATGATCCTTATTTACTAAACTTTCAAGTAAGTAATCGATTAATTTTTCTGGGCGATTTAACTTATCTTGAATTTCTTTTTTAGAAATTGAAACTTCTATATCGATGATGTTTACGATTTTTATTGATTCGTCAATTACATTAAACATTAAACCATCTTCAGGAATAACATCATCTAAGCATTTTTTCATAATATCAATAAAATAAGAAAAAGTTTGAGTAATATATTGCTTTTTTAAACTTGTAAATAGAAACTTTATTGATTTTACTTTGGAATAAGCACCTTTTATTCCCGCTTTTATATCTCTAATTTTTTTTTGACTAACTAAATCTATTTTATGAAGCAATACGTAAATAAACGAATCAGGGGTTGCTAAGCTTCGAACTTCTAAAACTTTTTTTATAAAGTCAAGAATGAAATCGAGACTTGCTGTTACATCAATTATGACCAAAATTACTTTAGTATTATTGAAAATAGATCTCTCTTCAGTCTCAAGCCATCTTTCATTTTCTTGCCCTGCTAAATCGAATATCCCCACATCTTCATTTAACTTGGGTAATCGTAATATTAACGATTCTTCCCCAAATGTTGGTTCTAAGGCATATTCTAATAATTTTGAAGAATTCTCGCCTTCAAAAAAAATTTTTCGTAGAGTCGTCTTTCCCGCTCCAGATGGGCCCACAAAAATTACTTTTTTACTCATTTTCTTATTTGTTCGATTTATTAAAATAATAAAGATCCTTAAGTTTGGTTCTTATTTGACCAACTAACCAAATTAATTTGTTTGCTGTCGCTGTTTCTGAAATACAAATTAAATATTTAAGACTAAATTTAGGCAAGTTAGTATTGTTCATAATAATATTTAGATTATCATAACTCGAAAGTATAAGATGATCTATGTTTCCGCTTTTTGTCATATCTTCAAAAGTTTGATTTAACTGTGCCACAAGTTTATGAGTATGATTTATAATTGTCGTGTTAAAATCTTTCGACATAGATTGAACGACAATACTATTATGCGTATTTGTAATAAAAAACATTGTTTTTTGAAAATATTTAATTTCACTCTCTAAAATTTCTTTTAATTTGATATTTTCATTAGACGATATACTTAAGATTTCATAAAAAGCGTTGTATAAACTATATATCAAATCGGGATGTATGCTTGTAAAGTAAAGCGGTAAATCAAAATATTTTTTTATATTAGCTGAAATTTCATCAATAATTTTATTATCAATATCTTTTCCAATTAAATCAATTTTATGAAAGAATAGCAATAGCTTTGTATTATAAGAATTTTTTTTAAGTATTTTTTGAATTTTTTGAATTTCGGTAACAAGGTCTT
>JAUWNA010000346.1 GCA_030612905.1 Promethearchaeota archaeon | reverse complement strand
AATTATCTCCTAATTTTAAAGAAATATTTATAGAAAGCGTAAATTTATGAAAAAAAACTCTAAATTTTAACTCGAAAACTTTCTTGGGAAATCTTTATAAGAAATAAAAAATTTGAAAGATTTGTCGTTAAACCCCCCTTTTTATTAATTAAATTAAAATTATAAAAAAATTATTTGATTTCAGTACCACATTGATCACAAAATTTCCCGGTTACTACTGCGCCACATTCAGAGCAAAACTTTTTTTGTTCTACAGTAGGTTGTGGAGCTGCAGGTTGTTGAATTATTACTACTTGTTGTTGTTGTTGTATTGGAGTTACTTCTTTATACATCACGGCAAAATAAATAATTGCAGGAAGTATTCCAAAACATAATAAAATAATAAAAATACACCATGAGCCTTGAAATTCTTTTGCCATTTAATAATTCACTTTTATGTAAAATTATATAGTGGATTTTATAATTTTTTGTCGATATTTAAAGTTATTATTTTTCTTCTTTTTCTTCTTAGATAGTAAACTCATAATTTAGAAAATCAATAATCATTTATATATAAAATCTATGAGAAGAATTAATAAGAGCGTTGATTGCAGATTCGGGGATGTAATAATCGTTTAGTAAATAAACTTGGTAAATATAATCATAAATATAGAAAATATCGGCATAGTACACTTGAGCGTAGAATATTAAGCGATAATTACTTAAAAAACGACTATCTACTTTAATATAATTAAAATAATCGTCGTTTAAAATAAGAAGCGTAATATTTTGTTCTAATATGTAATCAGCATCCGCGGGGTTATTATAAACATGCAAATCTTGTAAACTATAAGGATAAATATCTATTGTGCGTATATTAGAATAAAAGGGTAATGCGCCTACATCCCATACAGCAAGAGAGGCGTTGTTTGAGGTATTATCATTAATCCATTTCCCTAACGTAATGTTGCAATCTCTTAACCCCGTCCCATATGTATTAACGAATGGATAAAAAGTAAATAAAAGTAAAATATTTGATACACAAATCGCTAAGATTGTAAATATCTTAATGTTCTTCCATAATTCAACATCATTTCTATAATTTCTACCTAAAATTGTTAAAAAATTGAGCGAACTTGGCAATAGAAGATAAATTAGAGATATTATAGGAACAGCAAATCGAAATCCTGGCATCCAACTTGTTATTAACAATAATAGTATAGATAAAATTAGAATTATTAAAGCTAAATACAACTTTTCCTCGCTTTTAAACCGGAGTTTTGAATTTTTAAGAAAATTACCACCAATTAAGAGAAAACCCGGTGCAAGCATTAGGATTAAAGGGATGTAAAAAACTAAGAGTCCTAAGAATAAATCGAGACTAAGAACGCCTTGTTTAGCTGAAAAAGTATGAGGCAAGATATTATTATAGTAAAAAACTCTCCATAAGAAATATGGAGCGTAAAAAATCATAAAAAAAACAGTAAAATAAAGTAATTGATATAATTTTTGTATCTTGGAGATCTCCTTATTTTTAAATAGTAGGTACGTAAAAAATACACAAGTTATCCCAAAAACTATTAACCCTTCGTGGCGAGTTAAGCTTAACAAAACAAAAAAGAGCGGAGAGATTTTGATTGGATTTTCTTTCCGTTTGCTTATATCAATAATAAAAAAGTATACAGAGATTAATAAAAGAAAGGAGAACAAAGAAGTTTCTAACCCCCCGATAGACCAGAGAGCAACATTAGGAGTTAATACATAAAAAATGATAACAAAATTGCTAAACTTCTTAGATTTATTAATAATAAAAGCTAATTTGTAAAGAATAAAGATGCTCAAATGACAAAAAATCATTCCAGAAATTTTAGAAAAAACTATTGGGTCTATATTTAAAGGAAAGCTTATAGTCATCAATAAAACCCATAAGAAATTGGAGTAACCCTCTACTGGAATCTCACCTACGTTGAAAACCATTTGTTGATGAGAGTAGAGATTTTTAGCGTATCTAAATGTAATAAATGCATCATCAATAATGAAATTCCAAAATAAAAGCTGAAATAATAATAAAATTAAATGTGAACTGATTTGAAAATAAGTAGTCTTACTTAGATTCATATTAAATTTTAATTACAATACTATAATTAAATTTCGGTTTAATTTTTTGGAAGCAAAACAATAATTATCTACTACTAAACAATATTAAAAAAACTAACATGGTAATTGATGTATAAGTAAGTAGGACTATTATTGAAATTGTAATAAAGCTAATTAAAATTCCAGCAATGATAAAATTCTCAATGTTTTTATCTCCTACTGCTTTTTTTGTTCTAATCTTGGTATAAGTAAAAAATAAGAATACTGCCCCCATTAATATTGAAATGATACAATTAAGATACACGACGCTTTTTAAGTAAGATACGCCATATCTCCAAACAATTACGCCGTTCGGATTAATTTCGTAAACGACTCCCCCTATCCCGTTACCTACCAATACATTTCCATTTTCTAGCAAATCTGCTTCGTAAGGATTTATCAAATCTCCTTTGTATTGCCACACAATTTCTTTAGATTCTTTATCGATCTTAATAACTCTACGATTTAACGAATCTGTTATTAGAATATTGCCATTTGGCATTTCATCTGCGTCTCTTGGCCAATCTAAACCTCCTTGGTAAATCCATTCCACATTTTTAGTAGTGTAATTAACCTCAATAACTCTATGATTTTCTGAATCTGCGATAATTATATTTCCGTTGCTCAAATAATCGGGATTATGTTGTCTCTGTAATAAAGTGTGATTACCATAATCTCCATAATACCAAATTATATTATCGGGGTTATTGGATGGTCCCAATTTTTCAGCAGTATAATTAACTTCAACGACCATATCAAAATTACGAATTGAAATTAAACATGCGTTCCATGTCCCCCGCTGTTTAAAGTCAACATCATTTAAATGAGACCAATCAAAAGCGAAAGGATTATTGTAATAATGGCTAGAGCTCCAATTTGGATTGACTCTAGTCCAATTTATTAGTTCTGGTTTCCATTCCCATACAATGTTTTTATTTGGATAATCTACTTCTATTACCCTATCGTAGCCTGTATCAGCAATTAACAAATGCCCGTTAGCTAATTCTACTATCTCATGAGGTTGTGCTAAACCAATCATTTCCCATACTTTTTTACCGTTTCGATCTACTTCGAAAATTTTATGGTCGGTGCTATTAGGATCCACGGGAATTTGGTTTGCCATTCTATTTGGATAATTTAAAATCTCCTGAAAACTGAAAGTACATATTAAAGTGTTCCCATTGGATTTTCTATCCACATCTAAATACGTTGGCATCATGTTTGAATCAAAAAAAATGGAAAACAATGTTACATTAGAAATTAAAAATAATGCTAAAAAAGAAAGTAAGG
>JAUWNA010000134.1 GCA_030612905.1 Promethearchaeota archaeon | reverse complement strand
AAATATGTTTGGAACTATTTTATTGGGTAATAAAGCAAGAACACACGCTAAATCAGCTCTGATTGATCGTTTTTCTGCAGCATTAGCAGATATTTATTCGGTATCTAAACCACATCTGACAATAATAGATGGATATCTATGTCAAGAAGGTAAGGGTCCGTCTGCGGGCGATGTTGTGAAATTAGATGTCATTATTGCGGGATACGATCCTGTAGCTTTAGATACTGTAGTTTGTCAAATCACAGGAATAAACCCTAACGATGTGATCCATCTTAAAAAAGCTGAAGAGAAAAGATTAGGAACAATGAATATTGATAATATTGAAATCCTTGGTAATTCTGTTCAAGATGTTTATAAGAAGTTTAAATTACCCAAAATTAGACCAGTGTCTGCTCCTTTACCTCGCTGGCTAGCAAATTATCTTGGAAATCTTATTTTTAGAGCAAGAGTTAAATTCAATCCAAATAAATGTAAGTTATGTGCTACATGTTGGGAAAATTGTCCTGTAGATGCTATTATTCCTCCAAATGAAATTAAGAAAGGTAATATTCCAAAATGGAACAAAAAAAAATGTATAACTTGTTATTGCTGCGTGGAACTATGCCCCCACGAAGCTGTTAACTTTAAGATAAATTATGCTAAGAATGTGATTTTCTCTTGGACGGGTATTATAATGCTAACAATCATTACAATCTCGTGTTTACTTTTTCTCTGGGTTTCTAGCATTCCTTAAAAAAAATTTCATTTTAGAGTTTTACTCAATATAATTTTTATTTGATCAACTCATATCAATAATATGAAGTTCTCAATACTATCTGGAAGCCCAAAAGGGGCTCAAAGTGTTACGATGCAATATATATTGTATATAAAAAAGAAACATCCAGAACACGAGTATAATATCGTAAATGTTGCTCAAATTATAAAACGTCTTGAAAAAGATCAAGGTAGATTTGATGAAATTATTGAAGAAATTAAAGAATCTGATGGAGTTATATGGGCGTTTCCAGTATATGTCATGCTGGTATGCTCTCAATATAAACGATTTATAGAACTGATTTTTGAAAGAAAGACGGAAGATGTTTTTAAAGATAAGTATACAATGGTTTTGTCCACATCTATACATTTCTATGATCACACAGCTCAGAATTATCTTCATGCTATTTGTGATGATTTGGGAATGAAATATGTAGGATACTTCCCTGCAGATAGTTGGGATTTGCTATATCCAAAGCGTAGAGCCCGTTGGCTTTTATTTAGTGAGAAATTCTTTGAAGCTATTGAAATGAAGCATCCTACTACAAAAAATTATCATCCTCTGCAATTTCGAGATTTTGTATATCAACCAGGTGAAATAATTCATAAAAAGTTAGATACAAAAAATAAAACGATACTGGTGCTTTCAGAAGACACGGATGCTTCTACAAATTTGGGTAAAATGGTAAATCAATTTGTAAAATCAATTTCCAATGGCATCGAATTAGTAAACATTAATGATATTGATATCAAAGGACCATGTATCGGGTGTGCTAAATGTGGATACAACCACGAATGCATCTATAAAGATAAAGATGGATTCACTGAGTTTTGGACTAACAAGGTTATGAAAGCAGATATTTTAATATTTGCCGGGACCATTAAAGACCGCTATTTATCGTCAAGATGGAAATTAATCTATGATAGAGCATTTTTTAATAACCATACACCTACTATAATCGGAAAACAATTGGGATATATCATCTCAGGCCCAATTAGCCAGATCCCTAACCTAAAAGAGATGCTACAGGCACATGTAGAATACCAAGATTCGAACTTCCTAAATTCTATTACGGATGAATTCGGAGAATCCGAAGATATTGATGCGTTGCTGTATAATTTTGCAAAACAAGCAATAGATTTATCTGTAGCTAATTATATAGGACCACGGACTTTTCTCGGGGAGGCAGCTATGAAAATGTTTAGAGACGATGTTTATGGAAGAAACCGGTTTGTATTTTTAGCAGATCATGAATATTACAAAACGCATGGAGTATATGATACTTTTCCACAAAATGACGAGCGTGCAAAGAAATTGAACGCAAAATTAATTCCATTAATGAAAATTGATAAATTAAGGAATAGTATAAACATGATGGAAGAATTTTTGCGACCATTTAGAAAGGTATTGTCCGATCCTGACAAATAGATTCAATATCGAAAAATATGAGGGATAATCATGGCGTGGGGTGGCTCTTTAAATGAGGAAGGCTCTGATCACTTAAGAAATTTAAGAGAAGCAGATAAAGTAATAAAGTTTCTCGAAAAATTTAAAGAAGAGCTAAGTGATAATGAAAAAAAATTAATTTCAAATGTCATTGAAATAATAGTAGATCGTTTTACCGAAAGCTCTTAGCCTTTAAAACGCTTTAATCAATTTTTTAATTATTTCTATTAATTTATCCGCTTCTTTTTCAATCGTTTTAGTTAACTGAGGTTCAAAAAAGGGGAGATCAATATTGTTGCTTCGATCCTCTAGAGATAATTCGTCTTGTTTATATAACTTTAGCTCCGTAAATCCTTCAAAACTTTTTGGAACAAAGCCTATCATAAAAACATTCAAATCGGGTAATTTCTCAACGATTAGATCGATTACAATATGTACAGGAATAGTGTGAGTAGAAATTGGCACGTAATCGCAAATATTCTCGCGCTCTAATATTGCAACGGTCCCGGGAGGTTTGTTTAACGTACAAGTGTCTATAAGAATCAAATGTGAAGGTTCAAAATTTATTACATCATCGATTCTTGCCATTGGATCAATTCCCGCGTTTATGAATAAAACTCTTTTATCCGAATAAGATAAAAGTTTGCTAATGATATAAGGACCAACGCCATCATCTCTTAGTTTTTCTTCTCCAATCCCCATGAAAACTACTTTTTTAGCGCCATTTAGTTTATTCAATAATGTCTCGTAAAAATCTAAATCTCCCATAATTAAGTTATAAATTGCGCTATAAAACATTAATTTTAGCATTTCTAGTAGAATTCTAATTTTAAAAAAAAACTATATATGTTCTTGGAATGAAATTAATCTATATTTTAAAAAAAATTAAATAAAAAATTAGGAGATTTTTGTTGTCAAATAGCGTAAAAGATAAAATAAGCTCTCGAAATTTATGGGGATATGCAATTGGCGCAATACCATCGGGTTTACTAGCATATATATTTAGTCTAAAATATGTGGAACTTTTTTACGACGATTTACAGTTACTTCCAGGTCTATTTATTCTTGGACAAATAATTTACATGACCATTAATGCCTTAAACGATCCGTTGATGGGACAGCTTTCTGATCGAACTAACCGCAAAAAATGGGGTAGTCGTAGAATCATATATATTAAATACGGTGCACCAATATGGGCTTTAACATTCTTATTGGTTTGGTTTCCGTGGAGTTTCGATAATCAAATAATAATATTTATCCATTATGTCATAAGCATTTGTTTGTTTGACACTATGCTTACGCTTGTTGTTCTTGTATGGATGGCGTTATTACCTGAAATGACTTCGGACCTTGACGAAAGAAATAAAGTGCACTTCTTATCTTTAGTTTTTGGGGCAATCTTTGTTGTTCCATTTTTTGTGATATTAGGAGATATGCAACCTACATCTCAAAGTTTCCAATTCTTAATGATTGGGATAGCTATTATTTCTACACTTTTTCTTTGGTTGACGGCATATTTGTGTGAAGAAAAACCAGAATTTCAAAAAGATGAGGTGTTTCCTCTATGGAAGTCTATTAAAGAAATGTTCAAGTTAAGGTCGTTCTTAATTTTTATAGGATTTAACTTTTGTGTCACTTTCTTAGGTTCAATAGGACTAAGCTATCTTTTTATATGGAGCTTTATACTTGGAGATAGTTCAACCATCATATATTTCGTAATATTCATTCTTGTGGGTTATGGTTCAAACATTCTTTGTATGAAATTAAGGCCAAAATGGGGCATGCGCAATATAATATTGAGATTTGGGGCTCTAAAAGTTGTAGGCATGTTCATTTCGTTTGCACTATTAGTGATTGTTCAGAATTCATTGTTAGCTATGATTGGGTTAATTATATCGACTTTTTTTGGAGGTTATGGCGTATTTGTGGTCCCAACTATGTACTTATCTGCTGATGAGGATGAGATTAACCAAGGAACCCGTAGAGAAGGGATGCTTTTGGGCATGAACGCTCTTTTCACAAAACCAGCTGCTAGTTTAGGCCCAATAGTTGCAACAATAGTGTTAGAACTATTTCTATATAATTCAGGATCGGATATACAATCATCTTTCACATTGATTGGTATTGATATTTTATTTCTGCTTATACCCGCCATTGTCACTACAATTAGCTTGATTTTTATGTACTATTATCCTCTACATGGTGAAAAACTTAAAGATATGAGGGTAAAATTAGATCAAATCCATATGGAAAAAAAAGCAAAGATGAAAACATAAATTAAATTGTAAAATTTAGTTAATTTTTTTTTTTATTCTACTATTTTTTTATTATGTTATTACAAGGTAAAAATATAATAGTTACTGGATCGGGAAGAGGTATTGGAAAAGCAGTAGCTATAGCTTGCACAAGAGAAGGCGCTAATATTGGATTATTAGCAAGAACCCTTGAGGAATTAAACCATACAAAGCAAGAGATCGAAGCATTAGGGTCTGGCGTTAACATTGCCGTTAAAACCGCTGATATCACAAATTACGATGAAGTTGCTGATGCGTTTAAATATTTTCACGATAATCTTGGGTTATTAAATGGGGTTGTCGCCAACGCAGGCGCTTCTCGGATGGGTAATACACACGAATTTGATAATGAAAAATTTGCGAACATAATAAATGTAAACATCTTAGGCGTATTTCACACTTTTAAAGCCGCGTATCCTTATTTGAAAAAAGACGATAAAAATGAAAAAGCGAGGTTTATAATTACGGGGAGCGCTGCTTATCCAATGGGCATGCCTAAATTTACCGCTTACGTAGCCGCTAAATATGCCGTTGTAGGAATCCAAAACGTTTTAGTTGCTGAATACAAAAAAGAATATATTAATTTTAACATGGTTTTGCCAACGCAAGTAGACACACGAATGTTAAGGAGCAGGAAAGCTGGAGATGGAAACAAACCAGATCATGTTCTAAATCCTTGGGATCTCAACGAATATTACTTATTTCTATTAAGCGATTACGCTAATAGAGTGGATAATGCTCTAATATATTCTAGCGATTTTACTGAAGTTAAAAAGTTTTTATCTAAAGCACCTTCCGATAAAACTGAAAGTTGGGAAGTTTTTAAGGCTTATTTGGAAGAAAACTCACCTAAAATATATGCTAACGTTAAAAAATTAGGAAAATTAGTCGATTTTGTAATTAAATCATCGAAATAATTTTACAAAAAAAGCCTTGATATAAAACTCAATTAAATTGAGTCTATTCTTTTTTTTGCTTTCCTAATCTTGGAGTTCTATTCGTTTAAAGAATTAAATTCTTTAATTATGAAATGCTATTGTATAATAGAACATGAACGAAAAAACTAATGAAAAACCTGAAAAAGTCCAATTTGAAGGAATTATTAATGAAGATAAAGTAATAATTTCAGATAAGGAATGCATTGAAGAATTTTATAAAGGTTCTTATATTGGCACGATGGAAAAGGATGAAAATAACAATGAATTTTTAGTCTTAGATGCAATAGAAGTGCTTCTTTTAATTGAACGAAATCGAATTTTATTATGGGAGGATAATGATGAAGATAAAGCTCAATACAGCTTCGAGAAAGCACTTGAACACTTTTCGCAATTTGACGATCGTCTGTGGCAAAAATATATTATTTATATGGATTTGCGAAAAAGGGGCTATATTGTTCGAGCAGGATATGGAGAAGGCATTGACTTTCGAGTGTATAAACGAGGGGCTGACTTCGAAAAAGATTCCGCCAAGTACTTGATTTATCCCGTATTTGAAGGCTATCCAATAGATTTGAAAGAATTAGATAAAATGTCTCGCGTAGCAATGAGCTCTCGTAAAGACTTGATTGTTGCTACTGTTGATAGATTGAGTAAACCGATATATTATAGCGTGAATAAATTCGAAATTATGAATAAAATA
>JAUWNA010000512.1 GCA_030612905.1 Promethearchaeota archaeon | reverse complement strand
GTTAGCGTAAATGAGAGCACAAGCGCCTTCGCTTTGAGGGCAAACATCGTGTAGTCTTAAAGGGTACGATATCATTTGAGAATTCATAACGTAATCAATAGTAATATTTGGCATCTGTAAATGTGCAAATGGATTATTTGCCGCATTACTTCTATTTTTTACCGTAACTTTTGCTGCTTGTTCTGCTGTTATTCCATATTTGGCAGAATACATACCTGCCATAAGGGCTAGTGGACCGCGAGCACCAGCTAAAGATGGTCTTTCCCCTACCGGATCAAATGCTGTTATTATACCGGTAGTAGCTCCTCCTTCATTTAATTTTTCCCAACCAATAACTAAAACCTTGTTATAAATTCCTGAGGCAACATTGTGATAACCACATATAGCTAAGGAACTACCCGTTGTGCCACCCGTTGCAACCTTAACTACAGGTTTTAAATATCCCGGAGCACCTTCAATTCCACAGAATAATTCAGAGAAATTAATTCCTTCAAAATGGTCCATATTTCCTATTATTATGGCGTCTATTTCTTTTGGTTCAAGTTGAGCATCATCAAGAGCCATTTTAACTGCTTCGTATACCATCTCAGGGATATTAACATCTCTTCTCTTACTTGTGAATTTAGTTTGACCTATGCCGACAACGGCCACATCGTGTTTTGACATTTTCATTCACCCCCAAATATTAATACACAGTTTCCCTGAGAACATATCCCGTTCATACCATAAGCTAAACCAATTTTTGCGTTGGGAACTTGTCTTTTATCAGCCTTACCCTTTAATTGTAACGCAATTTCAGCTACTCTAATTAAACCATTGGCCATTATTGGATTACTTGATAACACTCCTCCAGAGGGATTTACTGGAATAGAACCATTCATCTCTGTTTCCCCTCCCTCTATAAATTTACCACCTTCTCCAGGAGCGCATAACCCTAACGCTTCGTAAATCATTAATTCGTGAGTACTGAAGTTCTCGCTTACTTCACAAACATCTAGTTCTTTAATAGGATCGGTAATACCCGCCATTTTATAAGCTTCTTTAGCGGCCAATTCTAAACCTACCAAATCCGTCATGTTCCTATGTCCTAAATAATAAGCATCAGTACAACTTCCATAACCTTTAAGCCAAACGGGCGTGTCTGTCATTTTTTTAGCTATATCTTCTTTTGCTAATAGCATAGCCACTGCACCATCTGAGAAAGGTGGAAAGTCTAATTCTTTTAAAGGATGTGCCATCATCTTTGAATTAAGAACATCGCCAATTGTAACTTCTTTCTGTAAATGCGCATAAGGATTATTGAGAGCGTTTTTCCGATTTTTAACTACAACTATAGCAGCTTGTTCTTCAGTCACATCATATTTATTCATATACATGTTTGCCATTAAACCAGCAGATGAAATTTGATCAAGACCTAAGTGCCTTTGATAATAAGGATCAAAGATCGAATTGTTTACTATATATTGGTTAACCTCAGAGCATTTACAATGCGAAACTACAAGTACTGTATCGAATGACTCTGACAAAATTCTCATTGCTCCGTAAATATAAGCGAAAGCACCATCTCCAGAGACTCTAGATTCTGCTTTTCTAACAGATCCTACAGCATCTTGTATAGCCATGTTTGCGATCGTTCTACCATCGTTAAAATCGTTGGAACTAGTAATAACACACCCTATATCGTCGTTGGTAATCCCTAATTCGTTGTGAAGCTTTTTCACAACTTCAAAAACAAGTTCGGAGTAAGTTTGATCGATTTTATCTGCTTCGTATTTAGTTTGTGTGCATCCAACTATTCCTACTTTATCCATATCTGTTTTTTTCCTTTTTATTTATTTAAATTATTTATCAAAAAGCTATAATCATAATTATTGAATTAGGTATAAAAAATTTTCAATAGTATTTTTTGAGAATTACAATATTTTTAAAATTTAAATAGAAAGATACTTAATTTCTATTCAACAATAAATTATTGATCTTTATTACAATCAATACTTTTAAAAATAGGTATAAAAAATGTCAGAATCGAACCCAGAAAATAAGTTAGTTATTTCAGCAGCATTAGCTGGTGCAGTTACAACTAAGGAAAATAATCCAAATGTTCCATATACCGCAGAAGAATTTGGAGATGAAGCGAAAAAATGTTATGATGCGGGTGCTGCGATTGTCCATATCCATGCTCGACATCCCGAAAAAGGTAATCCAAC
>JAUWNA010000227.1 GCA_030612905.1 Promethearchaeota archaeon | reverse complement strand
TTAAAAACACTTTCAACAAAAAAAGGAAAATACGGTGATGTGAAATTTATTTCCCTAAGGTTGTGCAAAAAATAAAAATAAAAAGTAATCAGAGTTCAGTCGTCAATTTAGAACCGGATAACAGCACCCGCTCGACAGGCGATTATTTAACAGGTAGCTGTCTTGGTCCCAGCAATTGGGATTCCATGGTTAAAAGGTACTCAAAAAAGAGGTAGTTAGCGTGAAAAAATTGCGAAACATTAAGTGGCAGAACTACCGGCACCCCGATTTCCTTCAGTCTCTAAGTTTTAGCGTAAACGAGCTGAAGTACGTTAAGCTGTTCTTAAAAGGTGGTGCCGCTTCTTTAGTGAACGAAGTCTTGCGGGAGCGAAAAACTAAGCAGTTCAACTACCATCGAGACAACGCCTTAAAAAACTATAGCAAACCCGTAAAAATCAAAGCTTAACTCACTATTAATAATTACAATTTTTTTTATTCTATGAATTTTTATTCCTGTTAATAAGGGTAGGTTTAAAACTTACAGCTTTAGAGAATCTCGTTATTTATTGTATTTTTCGCTCATTTTTACGATGAACGACCCAAACTTAACGATATCTTCTCTGTATAATTGCTGAAACATTTCCATATTTTTATTCGCTGCTCTTTTAAAAGTATCTTGCCACATCGAAACCCTGAATTTCTTCAGTCTCTAAGTATTAGCGTAAACGAGTTGAAGTACGTTAAACTGTTCCTAAAAGGAGGGGCGGCTTCTTTAGTTAGCGAAATTCTGCGGGAACGCAAAACTAAGCAATTCAATTACCATCGAGACAACGACTTAAAAAACTTTAGCAAGCCCGAAAAAATCAAAGCTTAACTCACTATTTTTTTTATCGTCATTTTTTTAATTTAATTATTCGGATTATTCGAATTTTTTTTGATACTTTTATTAATGAATATTTCTAAGATTATCTTATTATGATTAATAGTAGGTTTATAAAAAATTGGATACCTGACGATAAGATTGATAATAAAAAGAAAGAAGAAGAAGACGAGTATAACGAAATTCTTGAGACAATTCAAAAACAAGATCTGCGTATAGATAAGGCTACTTTTCAAAAACTTTACGATTGGAAAGCAAAAAGAAGTAAAAAATATTTAGAAGTAGAAAAAAACTACGAGCTATACGAATCTGCTTTAAAGGAAATACTTGATTTAAAAGATGAGGAGAAAATCAAATTTTACCTGAAAACTAACGAAAGAAAGAAGTTACCCGGCATTTTAGACCCTGTTGCGTCGACAATTCTACATTTCATGTATCCAGATAAATTTCCTATTAAGGACGTTAGGACTGTAGGAACATTAAGAGATAAGGGTTTATTAACTGGAAAAGTTAGTTATAATGAATATAGAAAAGTAATACTTGAAATACGTGAAAATTGCGGAGAAGAATTTAGTTTACGCCAGATTGATAGAGCATTATTTACATATAACGAAAATAAAGAATTAGTATTAAAGGTTCTCGAAGGAAAAAAGTTAATTGATGAAGTTGCAAAACATTTGATCGACCCTCAAGAGAGAATAGTGGAATTAATTAGGGATTTAGAAAATCATTTCAAAGAAAAACTTCTGAAATTAAACGATTTAAAAACTGAATTGGGAATGTCGTAATTGTAGTATTATCCAAAGGCTTTACAAAGAGTTTTTTTAATTTATAATTTATTTCTTTATTATTTCTCTTCCTAATACCTAACAATTATTTATACCTTATTGAAAAGCTCGAAGCTGGTTTTTAATCGTTAAAGATATGAGTTTAATGAAAAAAAAGATCTTTACTCTCAGATAAAAAAATGTTTAAATTTAATGTACGCTTTTATTTCTTTTTTTCGGGAACTCTAATTTCCCTTACTGAGTTTAATCGATTTAAACTGGAAGTGTCTAAGAAAAGAAAATAGTTCAATCTTGTTGGTATTATAATTTTTCTTGTCTGCGTTGTTTAATTTTTAATAGAAAAAAAATAGGTTTATAAAATTTAATTTTTTCTTAGCAATCTCTTTTGAACTACGTAATGAGTCCTTACAGGGACGCCGTGTGGAAATATAGTTTTTATAGCTCGGTCGTTGTTGGCCCAGACTGTAGTTCCTTCGTAGTAGTCGAAGCCGAAAGTGGAAGATAGAAACTTCCCGACGTTGTGAAGCGCGGAGAAAACCCCCTTTCCGGCGTATTCTTTTTTTACCATAGCCGTGTCTACGTTCATGTGGGTTAACTTCTCTCCGTTCCACAGCTGATATAAGTTCGGTTGACACATGATAGTTCCTATTAACTCGTTAGTGTTTCGATCGAAACCGAAGGCAGCCATGGGGACTATTTTTTTGAGGTCGCAAGACTCCCAGGTTTCTCGGAAGCCAGAGATATCAGCGTACTCTTGTGGGATTTCTTCTCTAGATACCTTAAGAAACTTAATGGTTTGAGCGTACGCGTTCATAAATTCGTCGAATCTAGTCCGCCCGCCGGGTGCGTCTGCAAGCACGGCATACAGGGATTGAGACGCTAAGCTCATTATTTGGTCGATTAAATCCTTTATCTCGTCGAGAGGCAAAAACTTGACCACTATTTCTTCGTCTAAATCTTTGCCTTTGGCCCACCTTTTTAAGAAAGTGTCGAGACACGAGTACTTCGAATCTTTTTTGTAGCCTAACTCTTGTAAATACTCCAGAACTTTCGACTTGGGGTCTCCGAACGCTATACCGCTCATCATGGGAGCTTCGAACCCTTCGGTCTGAATTCCGATCCCACCGATAAATTTCGGGTAATTGATCGGACCGCGGAGCTTTTTCTTTTTGTTTTCCCGAACGGATTTTTCGCACTCGGCCATTAACGCTCTACAAGTTTCTAAATCCGTGGCGCTAAGCCAGCCGAAAGTAGGGCATGGCATCCCGTAGCTTTTGTACTCGTCGTCGATCTGGCAAGAAACAAAGCCCGTGATTCTTTTATTTTGACTTGCTACGAAAAACTTTACTTTGTTTTCAGGATTAGAAAATTTGCTTTCGAAATAGCTAACTATTTCTGAAACGATTTTAGGCTTCAACCTCTCGTCAGGCACGAACAACGTTTCTAATAGCGCAGATTTTATTTGAGACAAGTTCCTTACTTCAATTACTTCCGAACTTAATTTTTCCGTTCTTGTAGATACTAATTCCATATATCAAATTCACCTCTAAATATCGAAATTTTAAATTTAACTCCTTATAATCGAGAAGATATTTAAAGGAAAAATTTAGAAGATGCAGTTTAAGTTAAGCCTCAATGTTAAATGTTATAAATTTACTAATTATTTAGGTATTAATAATTGACAAAAGTGAATAAAGTAGAATTTGGAAATAAGAGAATTCTTCGTATTAGAGCCAAATTACAAAAAGAAAAGCAATTATAATAGTCTTAGGGAAATTTTAATGAAAAAATTAAAAAAGAAGTGATAAATGTCAATGGGAAAACAACTTAAAATAAAAGGGGGTCATATAGTTCTCGTCAATAGAAAAAGACCAACGACAACACATACAACATCAACGACAACGAATAGAAAACCTTCTACGAACAGTACACCTTCGGAATATATAACAGCATGTTTGTGTATTTTGGGTACTATATTTTTCTTGGTAAGTATGGTTTGCTTTGCTGTATATAATTTTGTAGGTGGATTGATAAACATAGCAGTTTGGGGCGGAATTACATTTCTCTTATATAGATATATCTTCTGGGAAAAAGGAATTTCTAATCGTAAGAAAACAAAAATACTACTACGCGAAACGCATTTATTAGAATATCCGAAAGATGTAAAATACTACGAACACGGCGAAAAACTACATCCAGATAGTTGGTATGAAGAAGAATGTTTTTATTGTGGTATGGCAATGTTGAAAAGTGAAAATGTGTGTAAATATTGTGGGCATAGTAAGATAGAGAGGGAAATAATAGAGAAAAGAAGTCGCCACATACCCAATAAAGTTAAATTAGAAGTGTGGAGAAGAGATTACGGGAAATGCGTAGAATGCGGTTCTAAAGAAAGATTAGAATACGACCACATTATTCCTTTTTCAAAAGGAGGGAGTAATACTGCCCGAAATATACAACTGCTATGCGAAAATTGTAATCGAAAAAAACATAATAAAATTGAATAAAAAGGAGGTCACAATTCTCAACGAAGGAAAATACACGAAAATCTCAAATCAAAAGGAGTAGAATTCATCACTTTTCCTGTAATATTAGATTTTTAGTTAGAAAAATAGAGCCAAAAATATATCATAATGATTCAGAAATTTTATACATAATTGGAAAATTAAAACTCTATGGTTTTTTTAAGAAGTGATAAAAGCGTAAGCGATTTTATGCCAAATATAAACAATCCTTATGGAAAAGATTGAGCCTTTCTGGTTTAAATTGGTCTTATTTGTACGCTTA
>JAUWNA010000496.1 GCA_030612905.1 Promethearchaeota archaeon | reverse complement strand
TTTAACCCTGGAGGTAGCGTTAAAGATAGAATTGGAATGAACATGATACTTAAAGCAGAAGAGGAAGGTCTTATTAATAAAGATACAACCATAGTAGAACCGACTTCTGGAAATACGGGCATTGGTTTAGCACTTGTGTGTGCGTCAAAAGGATATAAAATAATTTTAGTAATGCCCGAAAGCGTAACTATCGAGAGAGTCCAGATTCTTAAAGCTTATGGTGCTGAAGTGGTTTTAACGCCAAAAGAAGGTGGTATGAAAGGATCAATTTCAAAAGCGGAAGAAATAGCTAAAGAAAAAGGAAAAGTTTTCATCCCTCAACAATTTAAAAACCTAGCAAACCCAGATATACACCGAAAAACTACAGCTATAGAGATATTTAACGATTTAGCCGGCCAAGTGGATGGGTTTGTTGCCGGAATAGGAACTGGTGGAACAATAACAGGCGTCGGTGAGGTATTAAAAGATAGGGTAGGGGCGAGAATGAAGGTTTACGCAGTAGAACCTAAAGATTCTGCGATCTTATCAGGTGAGAAACCAGGACCTCATAAAATTCAAGGTATAGGAGCGGGATTTATCCCCGAAGTGTTAAATATCAAAATTTACGACAAAATTATAACGGTTGACTACAAAGATGCCATCGAGACAGCTAGGAAATTGGCTAGAATGGAAGGCATATTCGTTGGAATTTCAGCAGGAGCATGCGCATGGGCAGCAATTCACGAAGCTTCAAAAGATTTCGTAGAAGGAGAAAATATCGTGGCACTCTTACCTGACGGAGGAGAAAAATATCTCTCAACAGAATTGTATCGCTTTTAAGCAAAAATACTTAAAAATATCTAAAAGTAACTAAAGGATTTTTATACTATTTTATTTGTGGTGTTTCTATCAACAAAATATCGTAAATTCTTTTCCAATATTCCTCGATGTTCCAATTCAATTTATTTTTAATCTTATCAGATAAATCAGTAAAAACATCTTTAATCTTTAAAGTGTGAAAATAATTAATTAAAGGAGCAATAACTGCAATCATATATTGTTTTTCTCCAAATCTTTCTTCTTTATCAGGATACGAATCAAAAAATAGATATCCACGACTATTTAAATTTTCAATGTTTAATAAAACACCTTCAGCTTTAGTAATTTTGTCGTGCCCATAAATGGAAGTTGCTACCGTAAACAATTGATTTGAAACGTCGTTTAAGGATATGGAAAAATCTTTTTCTTCAGGGTAATAACATTTTAATTCGGGACCAAACTTGTCGTCCCAAAATGTTAGTAATAAGCAT
Organism: Promethearchaeota archaeon; assembly: GCA_030612905.1. Taxonomy (GTDB): domain Archaea; phylum Asgardarchaeota; class Lokiarchaeia; order Sigyniarchaeales; family SOKP01; genus SOKP01. The sequence goes on along the minus strand of JAUWNA010000496.1, from coordinate 1,036 downwards.
ATAAATTCTCCTTGGTCACTAGTAATCGGCATCTTCATTTCGAGATTCATAGTCGAAAAGACTTCGTCAATTTTGGTGTTTAATGCGTTTACTCTGTTAATACGGCCAATTCTGCCAGATATTATCGCTAACAAGTCTTTCTCGTCAAAAGGTTTTGTTAAATAATCGTCTGCTCCTAACAACTTTCCAAGCCTAATTTCTTTAGGAGTAGTACGAGCGGAAAGAAACACGAAAGGAACTCGATTCCATCGTGGTTCGTTAGATATTGCTCTGAAAAATTCATAACCATCCATTTCAGGCATCATTATATCGCTAACGATAATATCAGGAACCTGTTCGAGTTCCGAAAGAATTTTTAGAGCTACTTTTCCGTTTTTTGCTGTGATTGTTTTATAATTGTTCGATTCTAACATTAAATTTAAGCTGTACAACAAATCAACGTTATCCTCAACAATAAGAATTAGAGGTTGCAAAACAAATCTGACTGAATTAGGGTTTTTTTAATTAGCTATTAGGATAGAATAAGGTGAAATTAGCTTATATTCTTTTTTCAATTATCGGCAGAAAAATAGAAAAAGTTGATCCTTTGCCATAATCGCTTTGAGCCCATACTTCGCCACCATGTAGTTTTAATAGCTCTTCCGCTATAGGTAATCCTAAACCCGAACCTGGAATATCGCTTACTTGTTCAGATCTAAAAAATCTTTGAAATATAGATGGTAACTCTTTTGCCGAAATTCCTACTCCATAATCCTTAATCTGAAATAAGACACCGTCTTTTCCATCTATGTTGTATTTCCCTTTGTAATGGTTAGTAGCTCTAATCTCTACTTTATTACTCTCCCTTGAATATTTTATGGCGTTATCGATAAAAATGCGAAATATTTGGTCAATTTTTGTTGTATCCCCGTATAATTTAATGTTTTTATCTATATCTACGCTAAAAGTAATATTTTTCGCATTTCCAACAGGTTCCATTAAAATTAAAATGTCACCAATAATCGTAAGTAGATTATATTCTTCCCACTTTAATTTT
>JAUWNA010000113.1 GCA_030612905.1 Promethearchaeota archaeon | reverse complement strand
AATGAAGTAGTTGGGAGATCATTTTCTTTAAAGTACAAGTTAGCGTAAATTTCCCCGCATAATTTTGAAACAGCATATGGGGATATAGGATTTTTAGGGTGGTTTTCATCTACGGGCGTGTATACAGGGTTGCCGTAGACTGAGGAGGAAGATGCGTTTATTACCCTTTTTATTGAAGAACCTTTTAAAGCGTATTCGAAAACATTTACCGTACTAACGAGGTTGTTATATGTTACTTCAGACGCATGGTCAATCGAGTATCTTACGCCTGCTTGAGCTGCTAAATGAAAGATATAATCAGGCTCGTGTTCAACTTTTTTCAAGGTTGATTCGTCTACAAGGTCCCCCTTGATTAGCACGTAATCACGGGCTTGCGCGTATTTATTCAATATATCGTTTAATTGCTTCTCCTTTCCCGGGTAATAATCGTTAAAGTTATCGATTAAAATAAGAAAATTCTCGCGTTTCAATAATGTCTCGGTCAAATGCGAACCGATAAAACCAGCTGCACCAGTTATCATGATGTTTTTGTTTTTAATCATATTATATATAGTAAAAAAAAATACTAATAAGAATTTTTCTTATTCTTAAATACAAAGTAACAAATTAAAATAACGCTTAATTATCGTTGATTAGTACGAAATATTATGGATAATATTAAAATTAAGTTCATTAAATCGATTCTTCACGTACATATTCATATTCATTTCTATTTATTTCTCGTGTCTTTAATATCTATTACTTTATTAAGCTTAAAATTGATAAATATTGATATAATTTTAGGTTCTGATGTGAATTTACCTTTAAATATGTTTTTACGAATTCTATGGATAGGGTCCTCGATATTTGTTATGTTATTTTTGCCTTCTTATCCATTCTTTTTTATGATTTATAAAAGCGTAAGATTCAACATTTTAGAAAAGTTTTGTTTGACGTCAGTGTTAAATTTGAGTTTTTACATAATTTTAGGCTATGTTGGTAATAGTTTAGGTTTTTTTTTAGATGCAATTTATTTTTTTGCGTTTCTACTTGTGTTCTATTTTTCTCTAATTATTATAATATTAATATTAAAATTTAAGCACAAAGAAAAAATTTGGTTTAAAACCAAAACGAATACGGAAGAATTCTTGATAAAATACGATGATTTTTCGTTTTACGATTATATTAAGAAGAAGATATCCTGGAACGGAATATTATTAATAATTTTTATGATTTTATTGATAATTGGATTATATTTGAATGTAGATATTTTCGCTGGAACTGATGCGTGGTACCATGTTTTACTTATAAAAATCATAACAAATGCTAATACTTTACCCTTAAACGAGTATTTTGGTGCTATGGGCTTCCATATTGTTGGAGCCGTATTTTATTATTTTTCTGCCATAGATATAATTATAATCCCAAATGTCTTCCTATTTTTTACGCTTCCGATAACATCGCTAATTATATATAATATAATTATGAGGATATTTTCAAACAAATCGATAGGAATATTTGGCATATATCTTTTATTAACCACTACGTTAGGTTTTAAAAATTTAACATTAGCTTTTTGGCCATCAAGCATTGTTTTTATCCAAGGATTGACGATTTTTTTTCTGTTGTATATTAGATTAAAAAATTTCGTTAAAGAAGAAAAGCCCAATTGGAGGGCAATTCGAGCGAATATGGCATTTAACTATCTATTAATAACTTTTATTTTCATCGCGTTATACCTTTCTCACTCTCTTATTGCGTTAGTTTTTCTGTTCTCCTTTATATGGGTGCTTTTGATTTACTTAATTAAGTCCGCAATCCGAGGTTTCGATTTTATCTTAATGGTGATCGTATTTGGCATTTTCTTAATTTTCTACGTATTTAACATTAGTACAGGGCATCTGGCGGCATTTTCATATATTTTTACTTTACCGTGGATTACTCTGTTATTTGGTGCAAGTTTTATTACGGTAATTGGAGGTGTTATAATTTATTGGTTACGAACTCAAATTACTTTTAAAAAAGGGAGGTTTAATTTGATTTTAATGGGTAAGAAATTTAGATTTTATACCATAATCGAGAAAATTGTTATCCCTCTTGTATTTACGTTGACTTTATTGTCTACTATTGTGTTTTTCGTCGCAAATCTATTATGGCTTAATTTAAATTTAATTAGTATCTTTGTTGGTTTTGAAATTATAATAGTTGTAATTTTTGCTTTTTGGGGGTTAGTTGTATTTCAAAATAAGCCTAAAGGAAAATCTTTATATTTATGGTTAATGGCTTTCGTATTTTTAGTGTTAGGGGGTTTTATCTTTGATTTAATGAGAGGTAATCTTAGTTTTTTCTCAAGGTTATTTTATCTTTCCTCTCCAATTTTAGCGATTGGGTTTATCTCGTATATATATAAATTGATTAAAATTAGTAAAATTAATTCAGTCCAAGTAAAATCATTCTTAATTATTTTTGTATGTTATTCTTCGACAACATCGCTTTTAGAATTTTACACATCGTTAGATTTTTACAGCGTTAATAACAACGAATTAAGTGCTGTAAATTGGTATGTTGATTACTCAGATAACAAGAATGTATTAGTTATGGAATTTGGATGGAACCCTGTATTTGTTTATTATGATTATCCCTATGACGAGAAAAATAGTTCACTACCTCTAACAACAACGCAATATTACATTACATTTAATAATTCAATAATTAATCCAGACAATCACATCGATGAAAATGGTACAAATGTTTTAAAGGAATTAAAAAAGAATTACAACACGGATATATTCTTATTATTGACAAAAACCTATCTTACATTTACTCAAATGGGATTTTTTGGAGAACTAACTGAAGAACAGGTTGAGATGTATTATTCTCTAAATTATTTGAATAGGATTTTTTCGGTTAAAAGCGAGAACGGAGATAGTATGCCGTATTATTGGGTCATTTAAAGACTTCATATTTTCCAGGAAATAGCCCCTCAAATTTATTTTTTAAAACTATTTCTTTATCGCCCTCAATTTTAAAGATCTTTGGTAGTTTGCCTACTTGACCAATTTTATTATCTCGAGATATGAAAACGCCAAAAACGCCTTCAATATCTTCGGCGGCGTCTAAAGCGCTCTTTATAGATTTTTCAACGTCAGCACCTTTAACTAAATTGGCGATTCGAGTTGCGGCTCCATCTGCCAGCGTCGCATTTTTACCAAATACGGTTACTGCGTCTGCTTGTCCTAGGCTTATAGCGTGTCCTATTGTAGCGGAACTTGTTCCTATACCTACGGGACAATTACTTTTCTCGATCAAGAAGCCGATGTTCAAATTCAATTCGTTATATCCCGCAAATAGTGCGATTTTCATCTCTTTTTCGGAGTCTACGGCGATTTCACCACCGTTTTCAACTAAAGCAATTCTTGCAGGAACTATATTTGGGTCATCTTCATCTTTCATTAGGTCCATCATTACATCGGCAAATGCACCCGCTACTGTTGCCATCGGACCAACCTCACACAAAATAGACGCTTCGCTCATTAAATTAACGATTTCAAATTCAGTTTTGTTTCTTATTGGCGAAAAAGACTTAAGAAATTTGTTATTCTGTATAATGTACTTTTCTAAAATTTTGCGATGGCGAAAAAACCCTTTTTTTGCTTTTAAAATAGCACCTTTCGACTCTGAGATTAAAGTAATATCTGATTCTTTTTCAATAAAATGATATTTATATATTTTCAATTTTATTTTTAATATTTAGATTTTAATTTAATTAAATATAAATAAATTAGATTTTATTAATTATTCAAAAAATTTCAAATTCAATATAATGAGACAAATTAACTACGACAAAATTATCTCACAATTGAAAACGGAACTAAATTCTGAATGTGCAATTGCAAGCAGATATGGAATTGTATTAGGATCAACTATGAAAGAATTTGCTAAAGGAAAACTTATTCCTCATAAAATTCTTTCAGTAATCGCTAATTCTAAAGATATAGCTGACGAATTGAATTTAACTAAAATAAATTCCTTTGCTATAGAGGCTCAAGAGTATAACTACCTTTTTACATTCAATCCCGAATTGATTTTGATATCAAAGTTAGACTTAAATATGAATTTAGCAAAATACATGCCTAGTATTAGCGTTTTTTTGAAGAAATTGGGCGAGAGTTCTAAAGATCAAGAAATAAGCGATTTTTCAGTTTTTGATTTTTCTAAAGAAATTCAAAAAATTAAAGAAACTTTTAAGAAAAAGAAAGGAAAAGATAAGAAATATTCGATAATTAAAGATCTTGTAAAATATGTAACGAAATAAAGAAGTTTTTATGTATAAATAAATAATTTAGTATGTATTAGGTGAAAGATTATCTTAAGACAAGTTTATATTTACAATCGCGGTAAATTATTATATCATCGGCATTTTGGAAAAGCCCTTAAGGATGATGTTTTCAACTCTTTAGCAGCAGATTTAATGAGAGAAGCTTTCTCTAAAAGAGGTAAAAGCGTAGAGTATCACGATTATTACAAATACCGAATATCCTACATTACAGAAAAAGATTCTGAATTAATGTTTCTATTCGTTACTGGTTTAACGGATAATTTCGAGAATATTAAAAAGGAACTAATTAAGTGCAAGAAAGAATTTTTAAATCTTTTTGAAGACTTATTAGATCATAAAATTGACGAGAAAACCTTTGAAATATTCGATCCAACAGTAGATGGGATTCATAGAAATTTAAGACCGAAAATATCTCTCATAGGCTTTTCTGGTGTTGGAAAAACTACGATAACTCGGCTAATTAAAGCAGAAGAAATCCCAATGCAACACATCCCGACCATTACAGGAGACATAGCCACAATCAAAATCGGTAAATTACATTTTCATTTGTGGGATTTTGCTGGACAAGAGCAATTTAGTTATTTATGGAACAATTTTATTAAAGGAAGTGATGCTGTTTTATTGATCACCGATTCCACTTTGGAAAACGTAGAAAAAAGTAAGTTTTTCTTGGAATTAATAAAAGAACAAGCCCCTCAAGCGCACACATCGGTTATTGGTAATAAACAAGACTTAGATGATGCAATGAAACCAGAACAAATTGAAAAAATCTTAGGGTTAAAAACATACTCTATGATTGCTAATGATTCCAACAATCGGGATAAGATGATAACTATTATTGCAGATGTATTAGAAATGAGTGCGGAGGTTTCACCTCTATTAAAACCACTACTGGAAAGAGATACATATATGGAACATGCAGCAAAGGCATTGGAAAACGCAGAGTTTAGTAAAGCGGCTACTCTTTTCGATAAAATTAGCTATTTATGTATAGAACTTGGGGATGATTCGCTAGGCAAAGAATTTTATGAAAAATCTCAAAAAATTAAAAGTATGCTTGAAAAACTAAGCGCTCCTCAACCAGTGCCTTCAGAAAAACCAAAGATCGTTGAATCGTCAACACCTACAGAAGAGGCTACTAAGCCCGTAGAAAAAAGTAAGGTGAAAAAGCCAACAATTCCTGAACCCCCAAAACCAGAAGAAAAAGAAAAACCAAAAATACCCACAGCTGTTCCTCCGCCGCCACCGCCTCCGCCTCATGGACCCTCTAAAGAACCAGAAGCATCAAAAAATGAAATAGGTCTTAAAAAACCTTCTATACCACCGGGCCCAGGAGCATTAAAAAAGCCTAAATTGATTCCAAAAACGGAAGGATCAGAACCCGAAAAAGAGGGTTTTAAAAAAATCGAAGAAGAAAAAGAAACATCCGAACCTGAATCGTTGATCAAGCCTAAAATACCACAGGAAAAAATAGAATTAGCCTTAAACCCAGAAGATTTTATGGTGAAACCACGGTCGAAAACAGTGATGATTGTTCCTAAAGATGCTAAAAACAAATTAAAAACATCACCTTTTGCCCAAGTTACTAACCCAACGGAATCTAAAATACCCGTTCCAGTTACGCCCACAAAATTAATAAAAGCTAAACCACGTGCTAGTTTTACTCCGACTAAAAAAATTGATGCCCCAATAATTCCAAAAAAAAGTGAGGTTACACCTTCAAAAGTTTTTGAGATCCCTAAAGAGATTAAGCAATCTCCTACTCCGGTTAGTCCAACAGAACTTATAAAGCCTAAAGCTAAAGTTGTAGCAGTCACGCCTTCAAAAATATTAAGCACCGATCCCCCTACAACTACGCAAAAAATAGCGGAGTCTACAGTTCAAGATGCCTCTACCGAGATTTCTATAGAACAAAGGGCTGAATTAGAAAAATCTTTGATGGATTTAAAAATTAAAAAAGCTAATATTTCTAAGATGTCGTTGGACTTCGACATGAAAGAGCTGACAGGAGAAATTACAAGCGAAGAACTTGAAGAGAAGAAGAGTAAAATGGATGCGATTAAAACAGATCTTAACCAACAGATTAAAGAATTGGAACAATTATTAAAGTAGTAAACAAACCTTCCAACTTTTTCTATTTGAATTTGTTAAGAAATTCAAAAAATAACATTTTATAAAAAAATTTTGGGTAGTTACAAAATTAAGTGATCGCGTTTAAATCTTTCGCTGAGTCCCATTCTTTGTTAAATGCGAAATATTCGTCCCAAATCTCTTGGTACTTTCCGAACCACTCATCAAGCTTCTTAAATTCTGCTTGAAAATA
>JAUWNA010000365.1 GCA_030612905.1 Promethearchaeota archaeon | reverse complement strand
GTTAGAGCTTTACGGTTTAAACGAAATACCAAAAGCATCTAAAGGGTTCATCAAAATTTACCTTGCTCCGTTGTTCAACTGGTTAATTGTAATTTACTTAATAGGCGCTCTATTCTTATTTTTGGCCTCTTTCTTTGGTGGCGAAGGTAATATGACCTTTATTTTATTAACTCTAGGGATTGTAGGCCTTAATTGTATAGTTGCGATTATTCAACAGTATAGAGCTACGAAAAAATTAAATGCTTTAAGAGAAATGACCGCACCAACCTCCACAGTTATTAGAGGTAGCCAAAAGATAGATATACCAACAAAAGAAGTAGTAATAGGCGATTTATTAGTATTAAAGCAAGGCGATAGAATTCCAGCAGACGGAAGATTAATTCAATCTTCTAATCTAGAAGTTAATGAATCTAGCCTTACTGGCGAATCCGAACCTGTAAGAAAGCTTCAAGAAGGTATAGCTTTACCAAAGGAAGAGATTTCAATTGCTGATCGTAAAAATATGACATTTTACGGAACTTTTATCGCTACGGGTAATGCTACAGCAATCGCAGTAAAGACAGGTAAGGACACTGAAATCGGAAAAATATCGCAAGGGTTAGAAGAAGCTGGAACGAGCGAAATTCCTATTCGAGAGAAAATGAACAACTTCGGTAAATGGTTGGGACTAATTGTAGTCGGATTTTGGCTTCTTATAATCCTGATTAAATGGTTAGCTCCACCACATGAAATAGAATTCGTAAAAAGCTTGAATTCTGCTATGGATCTACTTCCAATTAACATCCCTCTTCTTGTTACAATTATTTTACTTACGGGAGTATTAGCAATGGCTCGTCATGGCGTTATTGTTAGAAATCTAGCCTCAGTAGATAGTTTAGGCCGAGTTAGTGTAGTCTGCAGCGATAAAACGGGCACATTAACGAAGAACCAAATGTCTATTCCAATCATTTGGACAAACGGATCAACCTATAAGGTTACAGGAAGTGGGTATAGCCCTGAAGGCGAAATAATATTAATCGACGATCCAAAAAATCCGGTTTATGTGAAACACATTGATGATTTTCCACAACTCAAATTGTTATTAATTTCTGGATTCTTAAACAATAATTCAGCTCTAGTAAAGAATGAGATTAAGATTTCAGGTAGAATTATTCCAAACTGGACTGTCATTGGCTCGCCGACAGAGGGTGCTTTAATGGTGATCTTCCAAAAAGGCATGGGCGATTATATTCTCGAAGAGTTTGAATACTTTAAAGAATTTCCCTTTGATTCGAAAGTAAAACGGATGACTAAAGTATATAAGAAAGATAATAAATTTTACTCCTTTACTAAAGGTGCAAGCGAAATCTTAATTCCTTTATGCGATAAAGTCTTATATAAAAGCCAAGAATTAGATTTCTCTAATGAAACAAAAGAAAAAGTTATGAAAATAGCAAATACCTACGCCAAAAGAGGATTTAGGATTTTAAGCTTATGTTATAAAAAATTAGATATATTTCCCCCAGAGGACGATAGAAGCAGGGAATTGTGCGAATCAAGCATGATCTATGTTGGTTTCGTAACTATTTTAGATCCGCCAAGAGACGGAGTAAAAAAGAGCGTAGAAGAGTGTCACGCAGCTGGAGTCGAAGTGGTAATGATCACCGGAGACTCACCTGCTACTGCAAAAGCTATTGCTAAACAAATATCTATAGTTCAGAACGATGAAGATTTAGTAGTAGAGGGCAAGGATATAAAAGAAATCCGTTCATTTTTCGATTTTAGTAGAATTAAAGTATTTGCTAGGGTATCCCCTAAACACAAACAACAAATTATTGAAAGATATCAAGATGCTGATAAAGTTGTCGCTATGACTGGAGATGGGGTAAACGATGCGCTAGCGTTAAATATGGCAGATGCAGGCATAGCTATGGGCATACAGGGAACTGACGTTGCCAAAGAAGCGAGCGACATGGTAATAAGCGACGATTCTTTTACATCAATCGTAACAGGAATAGAAGAAGGTCGTGGTATTTTTTCTCGTATTAGAGCAGTTGTATTCTTTTACATAGCAATTAATATATTTGAGGGCATCGGCCAATTTATTTTATCTGTAATATTGGACTTACCATACTTTTTAACTACTGCTTTCAATTATCAATGGATTTTTCTCGGTATTACATTACACATATTCCCCGGTCTTATACTAACGTTTGATACAACATCTAAAGATATAATGAAACAAAAACCTCACGACGAGGAAGAAATCCTCTCAAAAAATACAGTTATCCTTCTATTAATTTTTGGCGCATTATTAGCTACTAGCATGATAGTAGTCTACTTTACGACGATTACTGGAATTTATCCCGTTTTTTCTGAGAATATAAATTTTGGCGATTTAGATGCAGCATATCTTTTTTCACCAGTAACAACTCCTTTATATAGTGATGGTGTATCGTATAGTGAAGCAAAAACCCTTACAATGTTAATGGTAACAATTTTCTTCTGTGAATCCTTTTTAGTATATCAAATAAGAAGACCGAATAAATCGTTAATTAAGAGCATAAAGGAGGATAGCACTAAATTTATGTATTTGTTAATTGGATTGTTATTCGGTTTATTCCTTGCACTCATGTACATTCCGGGGGTTCAAGTTACCCTTGCCTCGGTGAAGTTAAATTTTATGTTTATGTATCTTACTTGGTTGGATTGGCTTGTATGCTTTTTAATCTCGCTAATCTGCATAGTATCTTTTGAATTGGTAAAATATTACGCTCGAAGGAAAGGTATCTATTTCTAATCTAATTTTTATTTTATATCATACTCTAACCATAAATTTGGACAAATTGTCCGTGCCCGTCGTTAGAGGAAACGGGCTGTAATCGTGATTCATGAAATTGATGCGTGCCCGTGAACGTGATTTTGAAGCAATATCGCACTCACCCGAGCTGAATTAGAGTGACGGTTAATAGCGGGGTCACTTTGGCTACCTCTCCCGCACCTCTTACAGCTAAACGCGTCGTAAGGGATTTCCTTAACTCTACTGCGCTCTTGCTTGCCCGTTTGTTGGAAGCATTCCGCACACGTTTGGCTATTATAAGGGCTTACCGGAACGGTCGCTTCATGGTGTGGCAAGAATCCTTGAACCTTTAGATCGCTTGCCCAACGCCTAAACTCGTCGTACAAGACTTTTCGCTTCGGTAAATACGTGATCGCTTGAGCCAGTGCCCCCCGCTTCCCTCTCGTGGAAATGCCCCCGATGGAAT
>JAUWNA010000336.1 GCA_030612905.1 Promethearchaeota archaeon | reverse complement strand
TTCATTTATAAAACTACCCCAATTTTTCTTATTTAACAATAAATTGCTACTATCTTCTCGTTTAAATATTGTTTTGTGATTTCTTTCTTTAAATCGAAAATTCTCCGAGATGAGGATTCATTTCAAAAGGTTATAACAATAATAAAGGAGTAGTACATTTCATTGAAACAGTTAAACCACACATATATAGCCCTTCAATAAATAGTGGCAAAACTCAAGTTGGAGACAACGATTTTAATTCAAATTTAGTTAATGATCTAATAGTTCAAGAATGTGATGTTGCTAAAAAAGAGTATTTGATTATAGTTGAAGATATCCATACTCTATTGAAAAACTGTAAAGATTTATCAAATACCGAAAAGTTAGACTATTGCAATAGCGAAAGATTCTATATGCGACAATATTTGAAAAATGTCCTAATAAAGGTTAATAGAAATTTTCCTGATTAATTTATAAAATCACTAGCTAATATTTAATCATTAATATTTAATGATTTACCTTAGAAGTCAACCACAATATAAAGACGCCGTACAAGGTTCCAATAGGAAAAATTAATAGAACCATTATCCAACTTAGATAATGTATTTTTATACTCCACTTTCTATCTTTTAAGAACCCTAACCCTGCCAGAAAAAGGAGTAACCCGTTAAAAAGTAAAAAGATTACTCCTAAAATCGAGAAAAATTCGAAATCTGCTACAAAGAAATAAAATAATTTAGCACTTCCATAACCAACATCGCTGGCAATCGATTGAATTAAGGATCCTAAAAAGGGAGTAAAATACAATAATACTAAGCCAGTTATTACTAATAAAATTGAAGATATGCAATCAAATATTGAAAGTATCTCCTTAATAAAACGCTCGTTATATGAACTACTTCTAAGGTTTTCCAAACTATGGCTTTTCATTTTTTTCAGCTTCAATTATTAATTCAAAACTTGATAAATATCCGCTCTATTTATAAATATAGCTAAAAATCAGAAATTGAGTTAGAAAAGATTATGTAAAATAAAAAGAAAAAAAGAAATAAATAAGTTTTAAACTATATTTGCTATTTATTTGAAATATTTAATAGCTAATAAGATATCGTCCCGAGTAATTTTCTTACGCTTTGAATGTTTCGTTAAGATTAACGCACTTTTGGTTATTTTTTCTGCTGATGCGCCCATCCAACCAACTAACTCGTTTACAGCGTCTCTTGCGACGATAACGGCACCATTATGTTTCATAAGGCGCCTAATAGGACTCCAACTAATGTATTCAGACATGATAATTCCTCCACTTTATATATTTTAGTTAATACTTTTAAATTTAATTTTTTTGATTAAATTTACTTAATCAAATAAAGAATGTTCTTTTATATATTTAAAGATTTTGATTAATACTTGATTTTCTAAGGAAAAAAGCGAAAAAAATTTCACGACAAAAATCAAATCATATAAATCGAACCATTTCATACAATATACTCTGATCTTTCAAATATATGAAGATTTAACGCTAAAACGAGAAGAAAAGGCTCTAAACCTGACATAATAAAACAATTGGTAATATATTTAGAAGAAAATAAAGATTAAATCAAATTGTGAAATGCTGAAAAGCGAAATTTTATGTCAAATGAAACATAAATTTTTTTTTCTCTATTTTTTAAACAAGTCATCGAAAGAATACAATAACGAAGGAGTAATTAAATCTTCTAGTTCCAAATAACCTGTTCGTAGTTACATTTATTACATTCGATAGATTTACCTTTTCCAGGAAAGCTAGATAAAATATTGCCGCAATATTTACATTCTAAATGATAAATTTGATCTTCAGAATTTATTTGGTTTAAAATCATCATTTCCTCTTTAAATTTGTTTACAAAGCTTGTTAAGATGGAGATGAGCAAAGAATGGTTTTGCGACGCTGCTAACCATTCTATTTTACCCGAAACTATTTGTCCAATTACCAAAACATCATTACCGGATACCAATTCGGTGCCGAAAAACCAAACAATTCTATTATCGTTATCTTTAATAATTAATTGGAAATTTTGGTCTTGGATGATTTTAGTAATTTGGTTGAAATAATAGTTTTCGTCGAAGAATTTTTCTAAACCAATCCCAATACTTTTAATCGCTTTTTTTATCTCGGGTTTTTGCAGGAACTTTTTAACTTCAGTACTTGGTAATATTTTTCTTTCAATGCTAAAGGGATCGAATTGAATAGTAATAGCATCTGTGTCAATTGCCCTAACAAAATCAACATTATTAAGAAATGTGATGGAAGATCTAATCTCACCCTTTTCTTCTAAGAATAACGGGCAGAAATATAAATTAATTTGTTTTTGACCCTTTCCATTTAATACTTCAAATTCTATTTTTACTTGTGTTTCTTCTTCATCTTCTTCAAAATTAATTGTTTCTATGGTTATAGTTGGAGGTTTACTTCTACAAAGCTTTAAGAATCTTGGATATCTTACTCTAATCTTAATTTCTGTAATCGGATCAACGCTATTATTTGAAATTACCAAGGAATAAAGATAATTTCCTCCAAAAGGTTCTGATTTGCATACTAAATTAATTTTGTCTTCTTGATCAATATATTCAAGAGAAATAGTTTCGAATTTTTTTATTTCCTGAGCAGTCGGTTCGCGAAATAATATTAATTCGTGCATATCTTCTTGCTCTTGATCTCTCTTTTTTTTAGCCATTAAAAAATTCGCCGACTTCTCGATAAAGTAATAATTATCGATTATATAAAGGAAATAATACTATTTTAACTTATAATTTTATTTGATGTAATATTTTTTTTACAAGAGCATGAAAGAATTAAGTGAATTAAAACCACTCTTTGAAAGTCTAACTATTAGACCTACTTTCGATTATGTTCATATTATATTATCTTTATTTATATTTGGAGAAAATCCAACAGGTATTGGAAGATATCGTCTTAAAGACGAATTGCAAATTGGATCTGGAACAGCTAAATCTTTGGTTAAAAAACTAAAAGATGTAAGTGAGTTTATTGTAGTTCCAGACGAAGGAGAAAGGAAAGGGCATGTGTTAACTGAGAAAGGGCATAAATTTTTTGCTAAAATAAAAAAAAAAATTCCTTTATTAGAAAAAGCGGACCTTATTTTTTTAAAAGATATTATTATTGAACCTGAAAACGCTAATCCTTACTTTTGTTTAGTTAAGAACGCTACTAAGAAGATTAAGAACGGAATCGAGCAAAGAGACGCGGCAATAAAGGTTAACGGTTCTGGAGCTACTTGTCTTGTGTATAATGGAGAAAATATGATATTTCCTTCTAAATTTGTAAATAATAGCAGCGAAGAACAAAAGAAAATCAATCAAAAAACTTTGAAGTATTTTACATCCAAAATTGAAAAAGCTAAGGTATTATTTGAGAAAGACGATGTGATAATAATAGGTTTGGGTGAAAATCCCCAAATATCGCGGTTAGCTGCTTTAAACGCGGCTTTAACGTTATTTTAATTCGAGTATGAA
>JAUWNA010000084.1 GCA_030612905.1 Promethearchaeota archaeon | reverse complement strand
AGAAAAGTGGTGGCGGCGAAGGTCCGAATGGATTAAAAAAAGTAAATATGGTGGAACTTAACAACCCAACTATGGCTCCATCCTTTTTGTTCATAACGAAACCAGCTAAAAAGATCATCAAGGTAAAAATCTCAATGTTGGGAATATACGCCAACATATACCCCAAAACAACTGCCAAGGCCGAGAATGTGCCTATTAACGCAATTCGAAAACTCTTTTTATCTAACCAAACTGATTGATTAACTCTTTCAATTTCTTCGTTTCCAATATTATTCTCAAATGAGATGTTAGATTTTTCAGGTTCTTTAGATACTTCAGAATCAATACTCATCTTAACTTTTATTCCTTCTTTGTTTGGCAAAATTCTATTAAAGTTTAGATATTTCAAAACTATTTGTATTAAATTTCATTAATTAATTATTAATTTAAAATCTTATGAAATTAAATCTTCAAATTTACAAGGTTTACAGGAGATTTTATTGAATTCTAGGTTGATCCAAACAATATTTTTGAAGATATTCCTCTATTAATAAATAAATGAGAGAAATCTTGACGAAAATCTTCTTAATTCCATTCTAATCTGAGATCGCTTATAGGAATCCTAACCTATTTGTTTCGAGCGCTATCCTTCATAAAACCTTTTAAAGTAATCACTCTAGCTCAATTCTATCTACAGTAGAAGGGGGGAATCATGGATAGGTCTTAAATAGAAAATTAATTAATAATTAATGAAAATTAATTTTCTTTTACTTTTTTTAAAATAAATTTAAATCAAATTACAAAGATTAGTTTTCTTTATTAACGACAATAGAATAAAACTTATATAATTACCATATCTTCTTCCTTTTTTAAAAAATTGCTTAATTTAGAGTAAATAAACCATTTTAACTTAGTTAAACCTTTAGAAAAATATGTAAATTAAGGGATTTCTTTTGAAATACGTAATTAGCTTAGAAATATTAAGATTGAACTCAGTCCATATTTAAAAAGAGCAGAAAGATTTTAGTGTTGTCATATAAGAGGAGTAGGAATTCCTAACACCTAATATTTTTTTTAATAGGATAAATTACCCTAGGTTTAAAAATCTCCCTTCACTATATACACCATAATCTAAACTTTTGTAATTAAAATTATAATAATTACATATAAAAAAAAAAGGTAAAAAAAAATTGATTTTTATGAAAAAAAAACCAATATTCCTAAGTATTTTAGCCTTAACATTAGCATTTCAAGCAATATTTTTAGTATCAATCCCAAATGTAAGAGCTAACCAAGAAATCCCAGAAGAATTTTATCAAGCTCTCAATCTAAACGGAACATATGTCTACAATGTTACTCAATTTGGTGGTGATTTAAATTGGATTGGATTTAATTGGGCGTCGAAGTACAATACTACTACTAATAATGGTGGTCAAATCTCTGTAAATTTCACTGGTTTTTACGACAAAGATCCAAGCGATACATTCAACTTATTTGGAAGTCCAATGTCGTATATGGATATAGAATTTATAGAAAATCAAGCGGGTATGCTGGTTTCTAATCACACATTTAATAATGTATCGAACGGCGAAGCAGCATTTAACATGTTATTAGGATATAACGCATTTCAGTCGGGTTTTTTAGTTCCTATTAATAATCTAACAAGACTTAAGGAACAAGCTTTAGCACAAGATACTGGATTTATGACAGGAGATATTACCGTTGAAGAAACATACAGCTTCATCTCTTTCGACTTTCAACAAGATTCTGGTGCACAAAATACCACATTAGTTTACGAAAAACAAAGCGGATTGTTAGTGTGGGCAAGAACTAAAATGATTCCAATTACAAATCCTTTAGGTTATACTTTAGAAATGTTTTTAACAAATTTCTCACTGGATTTCGATAAATTGTACATCTATAATGTGTCAAAGTTTGAAGGTGCAGCCTTTTGGTACGATTGGGATTTCAATTATATCGACACATGGACTACTAATCCTGGTGGTTTGGTTACAATAAATTTCACTGATTATTACTTTAAAGACTTAGGAGAACCAGTATGGGCTATGGATGTTTTTCCTTCTGATATAAAAAGGGCTTGGTTCGATATAGAAGTTTTCTATAAAGGATATTTCGCCCCAATAGGTCCGATTATTTCGCTTAATAACATATCCAACCGTGAGGCAGCGCTGCAGATGGGAATCGGATTCGGAGGACTCCAATCTGGTTATATGATACCTTCAATTGATAACACAACTTTCATAGAAGAAATAGCTTTAGCTGCAGCTAATCCGGGTGAAGTTACGATTGATGAGACAGAATTAACAATAAAAATTAGTTACGAACAGGTAGGTGGATTTGAGCAGAAGACGCATTTAATTTACGAGAAACTAACGGGACTTTTATTGTGGGTAGATACATTTATAAATCCATATGTTTTAGAAATGACTATTAACGGATTTTCTCCGCCCGTTACACCCTCATCACCAACAACGCCCAACGAATTGATACATGCATTCCCAATTATCTATCTCGGTATAATGATAGTAGGAGCCTTAATAATAGTAACAGCGAAGACAAGCAAGAAGTCAAAGTTTATTTAAAACTTTTTTTTTATATTTTTAGGAAGATTTTATGAGAAAGAAAATAAAGTTTGTTTTAATTACTCTTATTGGTGTATCAGCTTTTGCGTCTCTGATAATCTTCAATTTTAATTTGTATAAAAAACCTGAAACTTTGGAGAGCGTAAAGAATATCTCGTTGTTTGTAGACTATAATAATGGAACGATCAAAACAAGAACGAATTTTACCCTTGATAATGGTAAAACTACAGCCTTCGATGCCTTAGAGAAATGGTGTATTATTATATATGACGATTTCGGTTGGGGTATAATAGTTAGAGCGATTGACGGTGTTAGTGGAAGTTGGATATATATGATAAATAGCTTTAGCCCTAGTGTAGGAGCATCAGTATATCCCTTAAAATCTGGTGATCTTGTTACATGGGAGCACGTTTAAAAATAAGCAAATTTACAAATCTAATGATTTATGAAGTATGTAAATCTTTTGAATCAATTTTCTTAAGAACGGGCTCCATTTCTTTAAAAGTTTTACGCATTTTATGGAAATAATAGCCGAGCTTATATCCTTTCTTCGAATTAGTAAAAAGCATGAAGTTATTATCTGAATCTCCAACTAAAATAATAGTATAACCTTTTACTCCTTTAATTACAATTTCTCTTAAATCCCCTTGTCCCAAACCACGGCTGATTTTTTCTCCTAACGAAATTAATGTGGCAGGGCTTGCACTATAAATATCTGCTACAATATCGGCAGTTTCAGAGCTAGCTATTCTCAATCCTGTTTTTGATACGATTGCAGAACCCTCCAAATCTGTAGAACTTTCTAACTTCTCTAAACTTTGCATAATTTCTCCCAATATTTCTGGATCGATGTTAATTTCTGATGTTTCAATTTTTTCCATTTAAACAACCTCACTTAATATTATTAATAATTTTCAGCAAATTTAAATCTTTTTTAGATTTCAATGTGAAACTCCGTAATTCTTTTAGAGCGATTGGGTCACCTTTTTTCACGGTTTGGTCTCTTTTTTCAATCCCTACAATTACTAAACCTTTCGTTCCAAATGTATCGATAATTTTAGTAAATGGGGGCTCCAATTTGCGACCAATAATTTTTTTAGCTCCTTCGTAACTTTGGGCTAAACCGCTACAAACGATCCCTTGAGTCTGTTTGGGGTTTTGAACGTATCCTTTCTTTAGTTTAAACTTAAACAATTCTGGAGGGTCTTTAATTACCGTGATCAATTTAGCTGCACCGAGTATCCTTAAACTTGTCGGTGGAAGGTCCAATCGACTTAAAAGCATTGTACTTTTTTCCTTATTAATAAAAACTTTTTCGTTTAACCATAAAAACGCATTAAAAGTATTTAAATCACCCGAACTTTCTAATTGAATCCTTTTCCCCTTTTTTTCATAATATGGAAACAAATTCCCCGTAACTGTGAACATCCCTATTGTAACATGCACTTGGGTTCCAAATTGAGTCTTAGGTTTGAATAATTTATTTTTCTTTACTTGAATATCAACTAGGTCGCAAAATTCGAACGAGTTCTTATTATTTGTAGCGTAACAACCTCGGTATACCTTCTTAATATCTAATCCCTTTATATTAACTCCAACTCTATCGCCTGCTTTAGCTTCATCGACATTCTGATGAAATATTTGAATATTTTTGACTCTTCCTGAAGAATTAATCGGGATCACATCTATATCCTGGTTTAACTTTAACCTCCCCTCTAAAATTGTTCCAGTGATTACCGCCCCTCTTCCCTTTATTAAAAAATGGTGATCAATTGGGATAATAACACTTCCTTCGTAATTTCTTTCAATATCCAAAGTTTTAACTTTTTCTAAAATTCCCTGCTTTAAAGCTTCAATTCCGAGTTGACTTTTTGCAGAAACCGAAAAAATAGGTATATCCGAACCATATGAGGTCGATCTAAAAAAATCTCTAATTTTCTTAACTTCTGCATCTAAATCTCCTTTAAATAAATCAATTTTGTTAAGTACTACAATTACATCTTTTATATTGAGCGACTCTATCATTATTATATGTTCTCCAGTTTGAATCTGAGGACCTTTAGTTATATCAATTACGATTAGAGCACAATCAATAATTTCCACTGAAGAAGCACTAATTTTAATCAAATCGGCGTGACCAGGACCATCTACTAAGGTGATCAAATATTCGTCTAAAATAAAACTAGTAAAACCTAAATCTATTGTAATTCCCCTTTCCTTACTCTGAGGATGGGCGTCAATTCCAGCAGTTGATATAAATTCACTTAAACCAGCAGCTAACGCAGTCTTACCAGAATCTATATGACCAAAAAGACCAATATGGACGGGAATTTTATTCTCAATTTTTATCATTGAAATAAAAAGGAAAAATGAAATGAATCTATGATGTAATTTAATAATTATTTAAAATTAATATCTTTTAATATAAAAAATAAGTGAAATTATTGGACTCCAATAAAATTTAAAATGTTAACAATATCATTTTATTATATCTTATTTTAAAATAAACCGGGAAGTGAAAAGTGAAATGGCTAAATACTGTGTCTTTTGTGGCAATCCTTTAAAAAACTCGGACAAATTTTGTATAATCTGTGGGAAGCCAGTTCTAACAAGCGTTAAAAAGCCAGAAAAAACCGAGGTCGAGAAAGCTAAAGATTTCATTAAAGACAAGAAAAAGCATAGGGAAGAACCCGCTGAGGAAATTATTATAGAAGAAGCTGTCGAAGAGACGTCTGAAAAACAAGAAAAAAAAGGCAAAAAGAAAAAGGATAAAAAAGACGAAAAAGAAATTGTAGAGAAACCTTTACCTTTTGAAGTTAAGGAACAAATGATCTTGAACATAGAATATAATGATACTCAATTAAATAAACAAATATTGCTTGAAAAGCTGAAAGAACTTCAGAAATCTGTAAAAGATCCAAGATACGATGTAGATCCAGAATTTAAAAAAACTGTTAATATAAAACTCGAAGCGATTAAAACTTTAATAACTGAACTAAAACAAAAAGAAGGCGATTTAGAGCAAAAATTAGAGAAACCATTTATTGTTCAGAGAATTCAAGACGATATTGATAAGAAAATCTTTCAATTAAAAAACCTGTCAAAAGAATTTAAATTACACAAAGTCGATAAAGAATCGTTTGAAAAGCTACGAGAAAAGTACAACCAAGAAAAAAAGGAATTCGAAACGGAGAAAAAAGATTTGACAGAGGGAATGAAAATTTGGATTAAGGAATTAAAAATGGAAAAAGCTGAACTCCAATCGGAGAGAAACTTAAACAAAGGACGATTTTCAGCCAAAGAAATTTCTGAAGACGATTTTAAAGCCAAAAGCAAAGCTTTTGATTTAAAACTAAAAAAAATTGCCATAAAAATCAAGACTATAGAAAATCTTACTAAATAATATAAACCTAAATTTTTAATTTATTTCGAATATTATTATTTTTGATTAATATGAGGAAAAAACTAATTGGTCTTATAATTTTTATAATTGCCTTATCTTTGCTTACAATAGGGATCATAAATAGCGATTATCTTAGAACTAATTCTCTTTACGAATTAATGAATTTTATTACATAAAAACGGTTTAGGTTAAGTTAATCCCAACGTTTCCCTTTAGCTAAAGCAACGGAATTATCTAAAAAGCCTTTCTTCTGGTATACCTTTTCTTGGGATTTTCTATATTTATTCGCGTCTTTATAATGTTTTTTGCACAGGAAAATTTTATGTTGCCTGTTCTCAATAATTTTTAAATTTGCTTTCTCAACGTAAGTTTTCCATTTATTTTCTGAAAGCGATCTTATAGCGATCTCTCCACAGTCTTTCACTGAACAATTTTTTCCCTTACTTGCCGTAGCGCTAAGGTCTCCTTTATCTCTAAGTTCTTTAGGTAACTTCAATTTTAACACTTACTAAAAATTTTATTAGGATAGAATATTATAATCTTAAATTAATTACCATCTTAAAATTTTTCCTAAAATTCATGGATTCTTTGAACTTAATTTTCGATGAAAATCTTATTAAGAGCAAACTTTATGACTGCGATTCACCTTTGAGAATATCTCTTAAAGACAATTTTTTTACAAGTTCAGCAGTGCTTTTTTCTATCGTTCCATACAAAGAAAAACCCTACGAATTAATATTAATTCATCGTTCAAATAGAGGAACAAACCATAGAGGTGAAATGTCGTTTCCAGGCGGTAAATTCGAAGTTAATAGCGATAAATCCTTAAAAGACACCGCTTTAAGAGAAACTGAAGAGGAGATCGGCGTACCAAGGAAAAGCATTAAGATCCTTGGTTGTCTTAACGATTTTCCTACAATGACGAAGTATATTATCACCCCTTTTGTAGCAATCATTGATCAAAATCAAAAATTAATAAAAGAAGATAGAGAAGTTCAGAAAATATTAAAAATTCCTATCGATTTCTTCTTAAATGAAAAAAAATTTCGAGAACAAGCTGTAGACATTGGTGGTAATAAGTTCCCTATATTCTATTTTAATTACATCAATAAAGAAAATGGTAAAAAATATACTATTTGGGGGGCAACAGCTTATATGATTGTAACTTTTCTAGAGGACTTATATGGATTCACTCTTTCAAACTTAGGGTTGGAGCGATTTAAACTTGAAAAAATAAAAGATTTAAAAGAGTATATCAAATATCGAAACCAAATTACTAAGAAATTTTAACAATTCAATACAACATCTAAAATACTGATACATATGGATTTCATTTTTGATGAGAACTTTATTAGAAAGAAGCTGAAAGACTTTAATTCTCCAGATCGTCTTGGCTTGACGCACGATCATTTTATTAATTCTGCCATCGTATTTCTAATTCTTCAATACAAGGATAAACCATATGATTTAATTTTAATCCGAAGAACCAAAAATAAATCAGATAAACACTCGGGAGAAATGTCGTTTCCCGGAGGAAAATTCGACCCAATACTTGATAACTCTTATTTAGATACGGCGTTAAGAGAACTCGAAGAAGAACTAGGGATTTCTAAAACATTTGTCAATGTTTTGGGCTCTATTGACGACCATCTTACACCTAAAGGATTTATTATTACCCCTTTTGTAGCCTATATCGACCAAGATGTAAGA
>JAUWNA010000185.1 GCA_030612905.1 Promethearchaeota archaeon | reverse complement strand
AGAATAATAATTTGATGCTCTATTGTATCATGTATTACATTTAAGGTTATATCAACCTCATCTTTCAATACATTTATATTCTCCCAGCGAGTGGGATATCGAAATAGCACGCTATAATTAGTTGGCTGTCTTACGATTATGGGCTTTACGCTCCACTTATTAGTTGCGTCTAATTGGGCTACAACGGTACTTGGAGACAATAAATTATTAGTAAGAGTTACAAAAAAACTAATATTGAAAAACAAACTCTCTGAGGCTTGATTATCAACAATAATTTGGTAATTGTCGCTATTCGGTGAGAAGTCAACTACAGTCTTGGGTAAATATCCTTTTCCCTCACTTGTATTAGATATCTGATAAAATTGATCGTCAATATTGACAGTCATGTTAATTTCTTCTGGATAAACTGGAGTATTCACTTTCTGAATTAATTTATGTAAATAAGTATGATTCTGTATTCCTGTGCTCCACTGAGCAGTTTGATCGTAGTAAGACGCGTTTAAACTTGGATCGCTAGGATTAATATTGTTATAATACCAAAAAATTCTATCGTCATTAACAGTAACAACATCTGAACCATTTATTACTAAAAAGTAATTGCCCGCAGACAATAAAACAGAACTGGGAAAGGTTTGTCTATACCATCCTTCAGTAGTAGATATATTAATTTCCACTGTTGAGTAAACTGAGCTATTAGGTTTATTATTTAATGCGTCATAGCCCCTTATTTGGACATCTATAATCGTGTCGCCGCGTTCTACTTTTTCACCATATAGATCAACACCGTAAATAGTAGTAGGTTCAGTTAATTTGATTTGGATACCCAACCCTCTAACCCAATCCGAATTTGTTTGATGATAAATTTCATCAGAAATACCAGTGTAATTTTGGTCCTCGATAATTATTATTTCTTTACCAAATTTTATATCAGTAAAATTCAGCTCAATATCTTGAATAGACCATGAAGATGATGGCAACGTAATATTAATAGAATTTGCATTTTGATAAGTTTCATTAAATTTGGAATATTCTTCTAAAACGAAATTAGTATTGAAGCTTTGCGATGGTCCAATCCCATCTGCGGTAATAATATCAATTCTTGAAAATAAGCTTAAGAAAATAAATAGAGCAATCGATACTAAGCTGATTTTATTTAATATTTTTGTCTTCATGGGTTTATTAATAAAATATCAATCTTGATAAATAAGTTTTGTTTAATTATCAACTATCAATAATAAATACTTTATAAATATTTTTTTAATAATTCATCAAAGTATTCTATTGCTATAGATAGAAAGATTGAAATGGGATTAATTATGGTAAGAAAAACAACTGATGGAATGAGTGCTTGGTTTGGTATGTTTCCGTTATCTACATTTGGAGACGGAAGATGTTATATAGTCCCAGGTATGGGAAATACTGGAGTATTCGAAACTGACGATGGTTTAGTTATTTTTGATGTGCCTATAAAACAAAACGCTCAAAAAACTTTTAACCAAATAAGGCAACTCACGAATAAGCCTGTTAAATACATTATCTTTTCGCACGGGCATTTTGATCACGCTTTTGGGTATGGTCCTTTTATCGAAGAGATAAAAGAGAAAGGCTGGGACATGCCTGAAGTAATTGCTCACGAAAATTGTATTAAGCGATTTGAGAAATATAGAACTCTCGATTTATATCACGATTGGATAAATAAACAACAATTTGCTTCAGTAAAGAGAAAGGAACGAGGTTTGCTCGTATCTGCCCACGAAACCTTGGACCCAACAATTATTCTTAAGGGTAACGAGGATTCATATTCGTTTAAATTAGGAAAGGTCAATTTTGAGATTTATCACGATAAGGGGGAAACAGACGATTCAATTTGGTTGTGGGTTCCAGAAAAGAAGACAATTTGTACCGGTGACTTGATACTTTCGTCGTTTCCTAATGTAGGGAATCCTTATAAAGTTCAGAGGTATCCTAAAGATTGGGCAATAGCAATGGAAAGAATACGAGATAAAAACGCAGAATATTTAGTTCCCGGCCATGGAAAGCTCATCGAAGGTAAAGAGAAAGTAAATGATGTTTTATCGATTACAGCAGAAGCTATGCATTTTGTTCACGATGAAGTTGTAAAAAGATTAAACGAAGGAAAATGGTTCGAACAAATTTACTACGAAATGCTTGAAATCTTTCCAGAAAAGTTCAAAAAACACAACATTTTAAGACCCATTTACGGTTGTTATCGTTTCGCTATTCACGCCTCTTACAGGCTTTATCACGGGTGGTATAACAGCGGAAACCCTACTGATCTTTTTCCAGCCAAAACGGAGGATATCGCCCGAGAATTCTTAAAGTTAAATAGCGAAGAAAAATACCTGGAGCACGCCAAAAAGCTTTATTTTGAAGGTAAAAGACAGCTTGCTTTACATGTTCTTGATGTAGTTGTAAAAGGAACTGATGAGAAAAATGTAGAAACTCTAATTGAAGCTTTAAAGTTAAAAGTTAAGATCTTAAAAGAAAAAGTAAAAAATGAGCCCTCTTTCATAGCAGGGAATATTATCGATAATGCAGCTTATCAAATAAAAGAAAGATTAAAAAAATTGAATCGAGCAACTAAACTATAATAACTTCATATTGTTAGTGCTATAAAAATCATAATTAAAATAATAATAGTTGACCCAATATTCCATCTTTTGATTATTCTATTTTTCCTGCATTTGATTTCAACTTCCAGCTGGGGTTCTTCGACTTGTAGAGATTGATGGTCTCGAACTTGAGATAACACTTGAGCGTGATACAATATTTCATTCAACTTAGTAGCTATATTGATGGGATCTTCTAAGTAGCCGCTCGATTCTAAAAAAATGGGTTTCTTATTTGGATATTGGAGAGCTAACACGGGATATTGCTTGACATCTAGTGTAAGTCGAGTTTTATTAACAATGATTGAATGCAGAATAACACGAAAATTCATGCCAAGTTCAAGGGGATATTTTTTCTTGTAAATTCTGATGGAATATTGCAAAATAGAATAATAGAAAAAGGGAGAATCAACAAAAAGGGAAAAACGCAAATTATTATGGTTTTGGATTAAAACAGAAAACGCAAGAATATTCAACACAATGAGTATTGCAATATCAATCGCTAACCAGATAAACCTTGGAGAGTGTTGTGAAATTAAAAGATACCCAACATATCCAAAGAAAGTATTAAAAAACAAGACCACACCAAAGAGAAAGATTCGACTCCACATGCGAATTGGAAGATTCTTCTCGGAAAACTGTGGTATTGTTAATATATGTGAGGTTGGAGAAATTATTGGTGAATTTAATTCCGCTCTTTTATTGTCACTCTTATCAGAAGCCATATTTAATATACACCGAATGGGGAACTTTAAATTTAAGCATATTCATGACATTCGATTTTTTCCTTATAAATTATTGATCCTCTATTAAAAAATAAGATAATTAATACTTAAATACTATTAGGTACCAGCAAGTCTTTTTGGTTATGGTCCTTTTATCGAAGAAATAATAAAAAAGAAAGGCTGGGACATGCCTGAAGTAATTGCTCACGAAAATTGTATTAAGCGATTTGAGAAATATAGAACTACCGGTGACTTATCAAATAAAAGAAAGATTGAAAGAATTGAAAAAATAAAAAAAAAGCAGTTTTATTCGCTGGAGCTTTTATCGAAAAGAGCTTTTACGTTATCTTGGCTTAGGTATAGAACGATTGTCAATGGATATACAAAGAGAGTCATAAATATGCACATATACATAATGATATAGCGACTAATCTTTAATTTGAAAAAGAGACCAATGGTACCTAACAAACCTAATCCTCCAAGTGCTATGAATATAATTCCTATTACAAAGAATGCTCCTTCGCTAAAATCAATTAATTGTTGAACTATATTAGGGGCTACAATACCTAGTGTTCCAATAAGCAAGAAAAATAGCGTAACAATTCCTGAAAATCCTGCTACAATTTTTAAACCAAGTTCGGGTTTTATCTGCGGTCTCTCCGGCGTAGGAGTAGGATGTTCATTGACATCCTTAGCGACGTAAAAAAGTAGCATTAAAGGGATGAAAATAAATACTATTGTCATAAAGCTTACTCCAACGTCAAATTCTCCACCAACTACTCGTTCTCCAAAACTGAACACAATTAAAGCCGTTACACCCATTAACGTAAAGAAAAAGATTACGAGGTCCTTAAATTTTCGATCTACAATAAATACCGCTAAGAGAGAAACCGTAACCAATACAACATAGCCTATTAATTGCAATACTGGTATATCCAAATCAACTAAAAAACCATAACGATTAATTTCTGGAAGTTTTGGCTCAAAAATAAATTCGAGAAATTTAAATTTAAGGTTATTTCTAAAGATAGCATCAGACGCAGTATGGATCAATCCACCAGAGACTAAAAGCAGATAAGCGTTCCTCCAAGTTATATCTCTCTTACCGTCATCCACAAATTTAACAAAACTCTCGCTTCGTTTAACTGAAAATCGGGAAAAATAAGAATAGAATAGTGCTAGTGGTAACGCCCATATAAGATATGGAATCATATAATGAAAATCAACAGGTAAAAACCCAAACGGCTGGGCAGAGTCGGGACCGATCCAATTTGCCAGTATAAATATCGCTGCTACTTTATAATTAAACTTATCTTTGCAAAAGTATAGAATGGGTACCATTATGCCGAAGGCAATTATAAAATGTCCAATTTCTGGCAACTTCTTTACCTACCTTAGTTTTATTTGAATGATTCTATTTTAATTAAATATTTTAATAAATTAATGTAACTTATTTGTACATTTTTGAATATAAAACTATTGCATTTGACTATAGTTTGACTATTTTAAGTTATAAAGTAAAAAGTCAGTGCTAAGGCTCCTAATACGAAAATTACAAGTCCAACAGCACGTCCCATTGTTTTAGCAGATAATTTTTGAATATATGTAGAGGCTATTATGCCGGATATAATCGAACCGATTGCTAGATAAAAAGAAAGTTCGAAATCAAAAAAGAACCGT
>JAUWNA010000479.1 GCA_030612905.1 Promethearchaeota archaeon | reverse complement strand
TGCTACGAAAAGCAAGGAGAGCTTTGTTAAGTTTTAATCTGCATACCTATATTTTTAAATTCTTTCTTTGATTAATTAAATTATTGTAAATCTAATTATTTGTGAATTATTTTAAGTTTCAATCTCTTTTTTAATCTTTTTATAGAATAAAGTTTAAATTAATAGTATGAACGATAATTCTAAGAAATTGCCGTTATTATCAATTGTTCTATTTGTTCTGATCATTACGTTAATAAATTCAGTATCAAACATGATTTCGCCGAATTTACTCGTGATTTCAAGTTATTTCGGGTTTGGAGGTGATACTGCACCTATTGGAGTGCTTACTTTCTCTTTTATGATTTTTACTGGGATAACGATGCTAATCTTTGGGTATTTGGCGGATAAAATCATTCGAAAATGGATCGTATTTTTTGGATCGTTAGTATTTTCCATCTTTTCGCTTCTCACTATAACTGTTCCATCTGGAATTATTGGTTATTCTGTTTTCTTCTTCTTAACTATCCTAACAGGAATCGGGTACGGTGCATTAATTCCGAGCATCTTTTCGTTAATGGGTGATATGATCTCAAGTGAGGATCGCTCTAAAGGCTTTTCGTTTTTCTCGATCGCATCTCTTTTTGGAATAGTTTTTGGTAGCGCTTTAGCTACATATGCGGGCAGTGATGATTGGAGATTTCCCTTTCTAGTAATTGGCATCGTTGGAATTCTAGCATCGTTATTATTTTTGCTTTTTAAAGAACCTTCTCGTTTGGGTAAAGATCACGTCTTTGATATGGATGCTGTTGATTACTCCTATAGGATAAAGCTATCAGATGTAAGGATAATTTTTAAAAAGAAAGCTAACATTTGGTTAGTTGTTAATTTTGTCGATACTATTCCTACCGGCATTGTACTAACATTACTTTACGCATATATGGAAGTATCTCATGGAATTACTGCGGATGTGACTGTGCTAATTTTTTTAATCATCCTCGTAAGTATCATACTTGGGACCGTAGTGTTTGGGTATATTGGAGACAAGAAGTTTAAAAAAGGCAATAAAAAAGCGAGGGTTCTTTTAGCGTTATTCGGCAATATTGCCCCTATTCCATTTCTATTCGTCGCATTAATTATGCCGTTTAGCGCGCCTAATTTATTTCCAGGCATATTAATTTGGATCGTATTATTCAGTATTGGAATGTTTTTAAATGGAGCCGTCAACGGGAACTGGTACGCCACAGTTGTAGATTTAAACCTACCAGAAAACCGTGGGACTGTGTTAGCAACCTCAAATTTTTTTGATATCATTGGTCGGGCGATTGGACCTTTAATCGGAACTATTATCGCAGATATTTTCGGTTTTGTTATTGCAATGATGACTTCTATTTTCTTTTGGATTTTCATTCCCCTTTTCTGGATTCCAGTTCTTAAAAATGTCGTAAGAGAAATTGAAGATACTGAGAAGATATTTGACGATAGAATAAAATCTTTAACTAAAGTTAAAGCTAAAGACTGATACTTAAAAATTACTTTTCTTTATCATTTGTCAAGTTGGTTTTTTCATTTAATTTAAGAAAAAAAAATAAAGATTTAAAATGGTAACATGATTAGGTTAATACCAAATAACATCTCCAGCAATATAGCAACAATTATGTAAAGTATAAAAGCAATAATTGTAACAAATATCGCTCCTAAAAATCCAGTATGGTGCCGTCCGCTAATTATTAACCATGCAACAATCAGAACTATGAGCCAAGCTAACCAACCACCAAGAAATAGAAATGTAAGAGCGTAAATAACGGTTAAGATGAATGCTGTCATTATCACTTGACCGAATTCTGTGTGTTTCGCCTTACTGAAAAAACTTAAGGCAAGTTTAAGAAAGATCGACATTATTATAAGAAAGATCAAATAGAAAATGAGAAACCACATTATTCCTTCAAGAGTACCAAAAGTCTGTGCCCAATCTTCGTTAAAAATTTCAAATATCATATAAAAACCTTGTTTTAAATTTTTAATATATTCTTTTTTAAAATTTCATGAATATTTAATTTATTCATTATTTAAAATTCGAAAACAATTTATTGATTTTTTAGCTACTCCTATTTTGATGGATAAATGAAGATTTTTAAATAACATTCTATATTTCTAGTTTTTATTAGTAGAAAATTTTTTGAATGGATGTATTATGACAAAAGAGAAAAAACTAAAGGAACAGGTTAATTTTGATTTATCAGATAAGGATGAATATAGCCACGATTGGGGCAAATTTCCTCCATTCCATAACGAGAGTTGGTACTTCAATTTGATTGATCGGCCAAATAGCGTTTTTTTAATTACTAGATTATCTTACCACATGGATAAAAAGAAGTCTCTGGTTTTAGTTTTGCTGATAATTGATGGTAAGGCTAAAGTTTATTTCCAGGAAATTCCTCTTGAAAAAATGCCT
>JAUWNA010000502.1 GCA_030612905.1 Promethearchaeota archaeon | reverse complement strand
ACAGCTTAGACTCTCCGATGTATAATTCGAAGTATGGTTCTAATGGAATAAACCTGTCGATAATTCCAGTTACTTTTTTGAGAAAGCCCTTTTCAACTAACCAATTGGTAATCTCAATATCGCTTTCATATGTCAATTCAGGGTGATTTTCCGTTAAAGATAAATAAACTTCCGACGAAGTTGCTCTTGGGACCCTAAGATAAACGATATATACATTTATTTGGTCTTCAGAGAAACCATATCTCGTGAAAATTTCATTCGTAAATTCTTTTAAGCTTATAAGCTTTTCTCCATTTAAAATTCTAAAATTAGAATCTAATAAAATTCATATTGATTAAATTTAAATTAATCTGAATTTCTTTTTAATATTATTTAAAATATTTTATTATTAATAATATTTTCAAAACGATAATATTAAAACTTAAGGATTAAGAAGCTTCATTTTTTGAGACTTTAATAGAGTATCTAATAATATGTTTAAATTAAATCAAAAAGATAAACAAAAAATATTACTTAAAAAATTTTGTGCTAATTCAAAATAAATTTAGGGATAATCTTAGTATTTGAAACTATACTTACTCTCTAAAATTAGCTCTCAGATTAAAAGTACTTTTTATCCTTTTCAATCGGGTAATTTTATTCCTCAATCCTTTTTATATGCCCTTTTTTTGTTTTAATTAAAACAATTTAGTGAAAAAAAAAAATGAAAAAATTAAGTAAAATTCTCTTAGGCACATTTTTTCTTATGATCCTATTATCAACGATTACGTCTTTTAATGTCGTAGCCGTTGGCGATCCAGACGATACTGTTGAAGTTACTGGGGATACATACACATATCAATACCGTACACACACTGACACTATGACTATGTTTCGATTCAAGGCAAGAACTCAGTTAAGACTTAACGCTAATGTTAATTTAGATGTAAACTTTGATTGTGAAGCTTTAAAAATCGGTGCTAAAGATTTTGCTCTCGAAATTGAAGGTGAAGGCGATCTTTTAATGAATATGACTTGTACGGAGGAACAAAAAGAATTAGGGTTATTAATGGGCTATACATACCAAATTAGAAATCGCAATCGAGTTCAATATCAAGAAGGATTTGTTGTTAAATTAGAATGCAACGGCACTTTCACGAAAGCAAGATTAAGTATAGGGGTAACTAACGACAATAGCGCAGGTCAATGGGCTTATTACGACGAAGCAACTGAAGAATGGGTTAGCGTTCCAACAACCATTAAAGATGGTTTTCTAACCGCTGAAGTATCTCATTTTTCAACATGGACTATACTTATGCCTGACTACACAATTTTAATCATTGGATTGAGCATTGGTGGCGTAGTTGCTTTACTAGTAATCGGATCAGTAATCTACTTGAAAAAGAGAAAATAATCAATAAAATAATTATCTATAAACAAATAATTTTTTTTTATTTTATAAATAGAATATTATAACGATCAAGAAATGGATTATCTAAATGTTTAAACTAAAATTAAGGAACAAATCAAATTTCAGCGTTCTTATATTACTTTTAATCTTTTTTAATTTTAGTTTCTTAATATCTAATGTTTTATCTCAAAGAACTGAAAATATCTCCGGTTTTTATACTCAAGATCAAATTTATCCTAACGAATCTGTGAAATATGTTTTTTCTAATAATATAATTTTTGAAATCTCGACAGATTCTTATATTGACTTAGAAATCCAATATGAAAATAAAATTGAAAACCGTCAAATTTTATTTCTTGTTAAGAATAGTAATCCGATTTCGTTAAATATCACCTCTAAAATAACTATGCAAAGTTTTGGGATGGCTAGACCTCCTCAAGGACCAAAAAAAGGAGATGCTCAATTTCAGTACAGGTATGATTGCATCTTTCAAATAAATACTAACACAACTATAGAAAATATAACTATTATTAGTCTTAAAAAATCTCTATACGGCTTTAATCCAAGTAATAGTTATTCTTTGGCTCTATACGAACCTTCGCAAGAATCGTGGGAAGTTATCGATACAATTGAACAATTTAATGATTCCAGTTCTGAATTTTCTTTAGAAGGGGCTCTTATTAACTTGCAAGCAGACACTGAATATTACATCACTTTTTTCGAGATTGCTGAGGTTTTTGATAATTGGATTTGGGTAATTATTTTGATAGTTGGTGCTATTGGGGTGGCATCGCTAGCTATTTTAATTTCAAAAAAAGATTATTTCCAATACTTAAAAACTAGAACGATTCCAATTGAGAAAGGCGCTCATCGACTAAGC
>JAUWNA010000478.1 GCA_030612905.1 Promethearchaeota archaeon | reverse complement strand
TATTAATTTTTGATCTCTATTTAGCGTTACTGGATAAGCGAACGCTTGAGTCATCCCATCTGCACTATCTTCTTGAATAGTTTCGGGTTTACTGTCATAAATAGTCATTTTGTCGAGTACAACTCCAAAAATAGGTCCAAGAATTAAACAAATTGCTCCAATTCCCAAAATAATGTAAGCTGTCTTCTTTTTTAAAATTTTATTCGTTTCTACCATGTAAACACCTTTAAGGTTTTCATTATATTTTTTGTTAGATTCTGTTAATATTAAATTAGGTTAATTAGGAATAAAAATCTGCTTTTAATTTTTATTAACGGTTAAATTATATTATTTGAATTTTTAGAAAACTCAAAAAAAATGAGATACAAATAAAATTTATGTTTAATTCTTAATCGTAATTAATTTTATTAATTGTAAGTTGAGAATTGGTTATGAAAACAGATGAGTCTTATTCTGACTATATGTACAATTTTATAGATACAATATGTAAGAAGTTTGGACCAAGATATTCTTGTAGTGATGCCGAAAAGAATGCAAATGTTTGGATTAAGGAAGAACTCGATAACTTTTGCGACGAAACTTTTATTGACGAGTTTGAAACGCGACCTGCCATGTATCCCAAAGGTTTTATTAAATTTGCAGGATTTTTTGGAGGAATCTCTCCTATTTTTATGGTTCTTCAATTTCCCTTTCCAATATTATCAGCTATTTTTGTATTTCTTGGAATATGGGTCTTGTATTCTGAAATGATGCTGATGAAGGGATGGATTTGGCCATTTTTCAAGAAAAAAACTTCAAGCAATGTATTTGGTATTATCAAGCCTACTGGAGAGGTAAAATTTCGAATTATAGTCGAAGGCCACACGGATAGTGCCAAGGAGATGAATATAGCAAGTTATCCTCCAAAATTAAGGAAGTGGATTGCCATGATAGGATTATATTTCTTAGTACATACTATTATCTTTTCTTTATTGAAATTTATCTCGCAAATAATTGGAGGGACCTCAATTATACTATACGATTCAGTTATTATCTCTTGGACTATTATTGATCTTGTCTACTTTTTATCACTTATTGTAATTTATCCCTTCTTCATTTGGTTATTAAAAGGGTTTTTGGGAAGAACGGTAGTATTAGGTGCGAACGACAATTTAGCTGCTACAGCAGTCGCTTTAGCCATAGGTAAATACTTAAACCAAAATAAACCTAAAAATGTTGAAATCTGGATAGGATCACAAGGAAGTGAGGAAGTTGGAGATAAAGGAGCGGGTGCTTTTGTTGAAAAATACGGCGAACAAGGTATATTAGATAATTCTTATACAGTAGTTTTGGAATGTTGTGGGGCTGCAGAAGCAATGGCAATTATTGAAAAAGACATGCATAGAGCAATTTACGATAAAGAAATAAATAGCTTACTCGAGGATGCCTACAGCGCAGCAAAAGCAGAAAATCCGGACATCTTGAAGTTAAGAAAAGTTAGCCTTAAAATTGGTGCGTGTGATGCGTGCCAATACATTCACAAAGGATATAAGGCTTCTGCCATCTTTGGAGTAG
The DNA here is from genome assembly GCA_030612905.1 of Promethearchaeota archaeon. Taxonomy (GTDB): domain Archaea; phylum Asgardarchaeota; class Lokiarchaeia; order Sigyniarchaeales; family SOKP01; genus SOKP01. The sequence goes on along the minus strand of JAUWNA010000478.1, from coordinate 895 downwards.
AAGAACATAAAAATAAAGCAGTTAATTGGCATTCAATCAACGATGCTCCCGAAAATATTGATAAAAAGGTTCTAAAAGATTTTCTCGAAGTATCTTTAAAATTCATAGAACTTGTCGATAAAAAATATAATTAGATAAATTAAAAAAAAAAAATTAAATATTAAATACACATTTCTTTTATTTTTAGTTGATTTTCAGTTACCTTCTCTGGAGTGAGATCGTAAAAGCGCCAAAATATTAAGATTCCAACTATCATGAAAACCATGGGCACTACTGCCAAATGAATGCGAATGCCCCAAACCGCTAGTTCTGATTGAGAAGCGGCACCCTCAACAAACCCCGTCAAAGCGTGAACAATGGTAAATGTCATAGCCTGAAACATGATTCCGATTCTTCCGAAAAATTGTTGGAAACCACTATAAATTTTATAGTTTTAAGTTTTTATCGATAATGTAACAGTAAGATATAATAGAGCACATAATTGTGCTACGATAAAAAGGATTTTATATGATTTTTTCTATATTTCACTTAAATTTATTGAATTAGTAGATAATAAATTCTATAAAAAAAAAGAAAAAACTAAAAATTTAGTCTAAATTGTTATTTTAATCCGAATTCGCCTAATTTTACTTGGTTTGCTTGGATTTTATCAGGTGTAAGTTTATACCATTTCCAAAAGACAAATGCACCGACAAAGATAAAAATAGCAGGAATTAATCCTAAATGAATCTGGATTCCCACTGCTGCTGATGCAGGCTGGATACTTGGATCTCCTCCTTCAATAAATCCGGTTAAAGTATGTACGATAGCGAATGTCATCGTTTGAGCAATAATTCCTATACGAGCAAAAAACTGGGAAAATCCAACATATACTCCTTCTTCACGTTTTTTAGTA
>JAUWNA010000577.1 GCA_030612905.1 Promethearchaeota archaeon | reverse complement strand
ATTATGAACTACTTCACCAAAAATACTCTTTTATCTTTCAAGGAAGATATTGGTAATCTTATCGAATTAAATTTTAACGACGAAAGTTCTGCGGTTGTTTCTGAGTATGGAGGGCGCCTTTTAGGGCTATATCCAAAAAACGATTGTTATAGTTTGCTGTGGATTAATCCAGAGATAAAAGAAGTAGTTAAAACAAGAAGAAGAGATATTGGCGGAGATCGATATTGGATTAGTCCAGAAAGAGAATTCTTTTACGAAAAACCTCAAACATGGGAAGGATGGTTTTGTCCTCATGGTTTAGATCCTGCCTATTACGAGATTTTAGCTGAATCTTCATCTTCATGTACTCTATCAAGTATGGTAACAGTAGAATCTCAGATTAAAAAACACATCTATAATGGTGAAATTACTCGTCAAATCTCTCTGATAAAAGAACCAATCTCAACGGGATTGAGCTATTGTGGCGTCGAATTCGTGGACGACTGCGTTTTTTTCCAACCAAACTTAAAGATTAATGGATGGTCGTTAGCGTGTATTATTAGCGGTGGTCCATCAAATCCTGGAACGGTTTTAGTACCTACGAAACCTAATCCAAAACCGCTTTCTTACTTTCGCATTATCCCCGAAGATCGATTGACCGTAGGAACCAATTACGTTGCCTTCAAATTAGATGTTGACGATGTTTACAAATTAGCAGTTCGACCTGAAGATATTGATTTTAATCGGCACGCAAAAATCGGTTATGTAGTTAAAATTCCCGATTCAGAAGAATATGGTTTTTTAGTTAAGCTTTCCAACGATATCCCTAAAACTCAAGATGAATGTTTCGATGTTTCTCGAGATCATCCCGAGAGCGAAATCGGCGTGATTCAATCGTATAATTCGGAATCTCCAAATAAGCCATCGTTAAAATATGGGGAGATCGAACTACAACTAAGCCAATTTGAAGCTATTGATAATGCGTCCCATGGAAAAGCTAGACATCAAATCATTGGATATATTGGGTCAAAAGAAGAAGTTTTAGAGGTTGTAGAGATATATTTGGGAATCGCGAATCCAAGCCTATTTTAGGATATTTATTACTAATCTGGTATAACTTAATAATAACGAAACCAGAATTTAGAAAATAAAAAAAAGAGTTTAATTTTTAATTCTTTTATTACTTTAATTTTTCTCCACATTGAGGGCAGTTATTGGCATTAACATCAATTTTTTCGCCACAATATTGACAAATTTGAGTTAATTCTTTATTTTTATAGACTGTGTCAGGATATGGTTTAGCTGGGCTTAATTGCTGTTTTCTTTTTTCGCTCCTTTTTCCACCGCCCATTATTGCCCGTACTATTACAATGAAAATAACGATCATAAATACAACCGCAACTACGGCTATAACTATGAAAATAATGAAGAATGAATTAAAGATTTCAAAAGGGTCAAATGTCATTTTAATCTCTCCGAACTTATTTTTTCTATTGATTATTTTTTTAATTCTTTTTAAATTTTCCCGAAAACCTTTCGTAATTACCTGGTAATTTT
>JAUWNA010000161.1 GCA_030612905.1 Promethearchaeota archaeon | reverse complement strand
TGCCCTCCCAGCAGCACCATTTGCTTGAGAGATTGAATCTTGGATGTTTTTAGGCCATTGAGCGCAACCACACAAAAATATACCGTCAGTCGCGAAATCTAAGGGGCGTAATTTGACGTGTGCTTCTAAGAAAAAACCATTTTTATCCAAAGGTACTTTCAACATCTTCGCCAATTCTTTCAAGTTGTCTGCTGGAACCATAGGAGTGGAAAGTATTATTAGATCTGTATCAAATTCTAAGTCACTTTGTAAATTTGTATCAAAAAGCTTAATGTTAAAGTCTACTTTACCTTTATTTTTTGTAATTTGAGGTATTTTATCCAAACTATACCTAAGAAACATAGCGTCCTTTCTACGCTCTCTGTAGTATTCTTCAAACTCCTTTTTAGCCATCTGAATATCTCTATATAGAACAACGATCTCAAGATCAGGTTTTAATTCTTTTAAAATACTGATATTTTTGATACCAATTCCACAACAAACATTAGAACAATAAGTAATTCCTTCTTTTTGTCGCGAATTTGTGCATAAAATCGTAGTGATACGCTTAATATTATCCAACCAAGAATAATCTTTGCTTTTTAGCTTCTGTTCTAATTCTAATTGAGTAATAACGTTCTTATTTTTGCCGTCGTATAAAAAGAGCCCTTTTGGTTTAAATTCCTGCCCTCCCGTTGCGACAATTATAGTCCCAATTTTCATTTCCTTAGTCTTTTTCTTTGAATTTATTATAGATACATCGTAATTACCTATAAACCCTTTAACGCTTTCAATTTTAGAATTTAAGAAAATTTCTATGTTTTTATTGCTCTTGACTTTTTCTACGATTCCATTAAGAAAATTACCAGCTTCTTCTTGGATTGGATATAACACATTAAGATGTTTGAGATTCCCACCAAGTTCATTCTCTTTTTCTACAAGATAAACTTTAAATTCTTGATATGCAATATTTAGAGCAGCTGTCATTCCAGAAACACCTCCTCCAATAACTAAAGCTGTTGGCGTGAGTTTGAGGGTTTCTTCTTTTTGAGGTTTAAGCAATCTCGACTTTGAAACTGCCATTCGTATAAGATCCTTACTTTTTTCCGTTGCGGCTTCATATTCGGTCATGTGGACCCAAGAACATTGGTCCCTAATATTTACCATCTCGAATAAATACTTATTCATTCCAGCCTCTTCGCACGTTTCTTGAAATAGGGATTCGTGGGTTCTTGGCGTACATGAAGCTACAATAAATCGATTTAAGTCGTACTCTTTTATTAATTCCTTTATTCTAGTTTGAGAATCGCTAGAACATGAATACAAATTAGCTTCACAATGAACTACGTAAGGTAAGGTCTTAACATATTCCTCAACACTTGGTATATCAACATATTTTCCAATATTAATACCACAGTGACAAACTAATACACCTATACGTGGCTCGTCTGTAATCTTTACTTCTTTTTCAGGTTCTTCTAATTGTTTTTCTCTTGTGTTTGTAAATTTAACTGCATTTAATAAAGATGCTATTTGACCTGCTACTCCACTTGCATCAGCCACAGTCTCAGGGATATCCATTGGACCTTGACAGAAGCCACATAAAAAAATACCTTCTTTTGAGGATAAAGATTTATTAAAATACGATTTTTCTTTAAAGAAATTATACTTATCTAAGTCAATTTCTAAAACGGTAGCTAATTCTATTATTCCTTCTGGTGGGACTAATGGTGTTGCTAATACTACTAAATTAGCCCGAAAATCGTTAAATGTTCCAGTTTTTAAATCTTCATAGCGAAAAATTAAGTCGTTCGTTTCTGGATCTTCTTTAATAGTACTAATTTTTGTCTGAAAATATTTTACGCCATACTCGTCTTGAGCCCTTTGGGTAAATTCATAAAAATTCTTTCCGTATGCTCTGATATCGTGTCTAAAAACAAAACATTCAGAATTATCTGAGTGTTCTTTCGTGATAATTGCTTCTTTTGCAGTATACATACAACACACGCTCGAACAATAAGGGACATTCTCGTGTAAATCTCTTGATCCCGCACATTGAACGAAAGCTATTTTTTCGGGTTCATTTTGGTCGCTTGGGCGTAACACATGACCTCCAAACGGACCGGATGCGCATAAAATTCTTTCGTATTCTAAAGCGCTCACCACATTCTGGTATCGATAACCCCATCTAGAAGAGAGTCGCTCAGCAGGCATATCGAATCCCGTTGCTACAACTATTGCCCCACAATTAATAATAATATCTTTAGGTTTTTGCTCAAAATCTATCGCTTCAACCGTACATATTTTTTGACAGACTCCGCACACACCTTTAGTTATCTTAAGACAAAGCTCGGGATCAATTAGGTATACTGGAGGGACTGCTTGTGGAAAAGGTATATAAATTGACTTTCTTTTGCCAAGATTCATATCAAAAAGATTAGGAACTTCAATCTTGGGGCACTTTGTCGCGCAATCCCCACACCCTTTGCATTTTGACTCGTCAAGATAACGAGGCTTTTTCAGAACAGTAATGGTAAAATTTCCAGCATCTCCACTAATTTTTTTAACTTCGTGGTAAGTCATTAGCTCAATATTAGGATTTCTAAAAACTTCTACCATCTTAGGAGCTAAAATACAGAGGCTACAATCATTTGTAGGGAAAGTCTTGTCAAGTTGAGCCATCCTTCCACCTATTGAAGGTGATTTTTCTACGAGATAAACTTTAAATCCAAGTTCGGTTAGATCTAAAGAGGTTTGGATTCCAGCAATACCCGCGCCAATGACCAATACCGACCCTTCCATTAATTCTTAACCTCGCCTTTTTTATTAGAATCAATAACTTTAATATGATTTATTAAAAACTCAGAGAAATCTAGGATTTCAATTGCAGAAATATCTTCGTAATCACCTTGAACGCAAGAAAGATGTATTTTACATTTTGGACAGGAGGTTACCATCATTGTCCCAGCGGATTTGGCTTCTAACATTCTCTTGTATCTAAGAGCCTTAGATTTCTCGTTACAATTCATCCACGAACTTACGCCACAACATAGTGAGTTTGATTTGTTGTGCTCCATCTCGTTAAAATTAAAACCTAATTTTTTGAATTCTTTGAATATTTCCCTTACTATTTCTGTGATATCATTATCGTTATCGTCAGGTAAAAATCTACTTAACCTACACGGATCTTGATAAGTAAACGATATTGCCACCTCAGATTCATTTTTACCTACAAATTCAATTTTACCTTCCTTCCACAATTCGTAAATATACTCGATAATATGTTTTACTTTAAATTTTTGGTCAAAATCTTCAAATAATTTTGGGTAATCAACTTTAAAAGTTCTATAGCATTCGGCACAGGCAGTAACAATAGTTGAAACTCCTGCTCTCTCAAACATATCAATATTTTTCCTCGCTAAATTAATAAATTCTTCCAACTTTCCTTGACCCCAATATATATCGTGGCCACAACAAATTTCATCTTTAAAAACGACTATAGGTTCTTTTTCAATGTTACATAAAATTTGTAGAGTACTTACTGCTATAGAATCCATATCATCAAATTCATAATTGAAAAAGGGTATACACCCTACAAAATATAAAATATTACCTTTATCAGAAATTTTACAACCTTTAGGAATCCAATCAAGCGATCTATTTGGGTTAATATAAGGCTGGCTCATAATTTCTGAAATTGTAGTATAAATCCCTTTATGGGCTATTAATTGGTCGGGGTTTTGGTTTGTTGATTGTCTCATCTTATAGCGAGCCATTCTAACTATATCCGCAAAATTAATTTCCTCAGGACAATCTTTGAGACATTGATTACAAGTAAGACATTCCCACAATATCCCGCTCTCTAATACTTTTTCTTCAAAACCCTCTAAAATTAGCTGAATTATTTTGCTTGGAGGATATTTTTGCACCTTGCTTAATTGACAAACTCCGCTACACCGTCCACATTGGTAACATCTTTTTAATAGGCTTCTTAAATCTGGTTCATATATTTTGTTTAAAAGATTCGAAGTATCGTCGGTTGACGTTTTTTTCTTAATCTTTTTTTTTGATTCTGTTATAATACACTCCCCTTTATACTTTATACTAGCTTTTTCATAAAATCTTCTTTACGATTAACTTTGGATTGAGAAAATTGCGAAATTAACTCGAGCATTTTATTTTTTTTGCTTGAATCTATTTCCAAACAATTAACTACACCATCACTAATGACTTGAGCCATTACTTTTTTTCCCTTTTCCGTTCGGACAATAACAGTAGTGTATTTATCTGGCGAGCCTAATCCTCCAAACGATATATCGGCAAAAATATTTGTAAAATCATCACAGGCATTGCAAGCAAAACGCATGTAACTATTCAAATGATTAAATGGAATGTGGATTATTTTTTCTCCTGCTCCATCACTCTTTAATTTAAAGATTACATCTTCCTTAATGTTAATTTTTTCAATATCGGAGAATTTTATATTAAAATCTTTTTCAAATTTCGCTATTTGACTCTTTTCAAAAAAGAAGTTTTCATAACAAAATAAACCAAGACATATCTCAACATTTTCAGAAGGAGTCACTCCTAAATCTTGCATACACCTGATCGTATATAATTGGCAAGGAGTACCCACTACCGCTAATTTTTTAAATTTATAATGATTCAATTCTGGAATTGAATGAGTGTAAGTACTAAACTTTTGTATCTCATCTAATTGAGGCGAAATATCCAATTTAGCTCCAGAAGATCTTATTAAATCAGGTTTATTATCGACAAAAGTTGCTTCTCTGGAAAAGGGAGCGTCAGTTCTCGAAACAATTGCTCCATCAATTTTTTTTTTTTCTATCAAATAATTTATTATTGAGTTCACTACGCCGCCATCAGTTCCATATTCTAAAAACTCTTTGTCGGTAGCTCTGCAAGAATATATATCTTCATAGTATCCAATTGGCATAGAAGAGAAATCAGAAAATTTATATGTTTTGTTGAGACTTTCATCTAAAATATGCGTTTGTGGACAAATATAATAACATATTCCACATTCAAGGCATTTATCCTTGTTAATGTATTCTGGAGGCGAATATTGATCTTTAAATCCAATAATGTTATATTCTGCTGAGCTACAAAAACTTACACAGCCTCCACATTCTTGACAAATGCCTTTATCGTGTACTTCATTTATTAAATCTTGAAATGATTTAGTGCTCATCTTGATTCTCTTTCAAATTTATTGATTTACATTTTTTTCGTTTAATTCCACCAATTTTTTCTACTAGAAATTGCCCGGGCTTTACATCCTTTAAACTGTTAGATTCGATTAATCCTGCTTT
>JAUWNA010000536.1 GCA_030612905.1 Promethearchaeota archaeon | reverse complement strand
GTAGAAGACGACCTTTTTTACTTATGGGGATTGTAGCAGGTATTGCAATGATGTTTTTTGGATTATCATCGAATTACATTATGTGCTTAGTTATTGATGTTGTTATTATAGGAATTGCTTCGAATGCGTTTTTAGTGGCTGAACGATCGCTGGTCCCAGATACAATTGAGGTCGAGAAGAGAGGTAGAGCAAACGGTCTTATAAATTCGATTAGTTATATAGGTTTGTTAATTGGAGTTGCGTTTTTATTACTTGGAAATGAATTATTTGGGATCCCTGATCCCAGACCTGGTGCTACGGGAACTATTATAACGCAAGAAGGTCATATCATCTTACTTTCTTTTGGAGGGATTCTTTTTATTATAGTTGGAATTATTGGATTTATTTTCATTAAAGAAAAACCCATTTCTGAACTTCCAGAAAAGAAGAAGTTTTTTGCTGAATTGAAACAAACATTTAATATTGCTGAATTGAAAACTCAGAAAGAATTTTTTAAAATTACCCTAGCATTTGTGATATTTCAATCTGGAATTGCTTCCATCATGCCATTTCTTTTTATATTTATCTTTGCTTTGGGTTTAAGCACATTAGAACTATTATTAGCTATCGCAGTTGCATTTCCCTTCGTATTCATAGCAACAATAACGTTAGGTAGGATGGCAGACAAATTTGGAAGAAAAAGGTTTGTCCCATTATCTATTATACTTGTTAGTATTGGATTCTTCCTAATGCCATTTACTACAATAGATCAGGCAGAACCAAATCTTATTATATTTATGATTTCTTTGCCATTTGTATTAGTTGGAGTATTAGCATTAGTGACACCTCTTAACACATGGGCTCAGGACTTATTACCCGTAGATAAACGTGGAAAGTTCACTGGAATTTTAAATATTGTAAATACAGTATCACAAATTATTGGTTCATTCGCGGGAGGTTTAGTAGCTGTGTTTTTTGGGCTTCCATGGATATTCATTCTCGGACCTATCTTTTTTATTGCTTCAATACCCCTTTTCCTAAAAGTAAAAGAGACTTTAAAGAAAGACTAAATAAATTATTTATTTTTTTTTTGTAGTTTGATTATAACTTCTAACCACTTTTCTCTGTATCGATAGTTTCAAAATGGTTAAATACTATAAACAAATAATAGAAGATAACATGGCGAATAAAATCAATATCGCTATTATTGGAATTGGGGATTGCGCAAGCGCCCTAATTCAAGGAGTAGAAAACTATAAAAAGAATCCCGATAAGATAATTGGATTACTACCAGAAATCAAACAATACAGCGTTAACGACATAAACTTTGTACTAGGGTTCGATGTTAATTCAAATAAGGTAGGAAAGGACCTAAGTGAGGCTATTTTCGTTGAACCAAATTGCAATATGAAATTATTTGAACCCGGATTTTTAGGTGCCCCTGTAATAAAAGGACCTGTGATGGATGGATTAAATAGCAATATAAAAAAGATCATTCCAATAGATGATAATCAGCTTGATTCGGATGTTTCTAAAGAGATAAAAAAAAGAGATGTTGATGTCGTAGTAATACTACTTCCTACGGGATGCCATAACGCAGTGAAGTTTTATGCTATGGCAGCCCTTGATGCAGGTGCGTGTGTTGTTAATGGGATGCCTTCTCACGTAGTTAAAGATACAGAAATCGTAAAAAAAGCCGAAGAACTAAATCTTTCATTAATAGGTGACGATGTAAAATCTCAGATAGGCGCTACTATTATTCATCGCTCATTAGCAAATCTCTTTCCTATGAGAGGAGCAATCCTCGATCGCACAATTCAATTAGATTGGGGAGGATCTTCAGATTTTTGTAATTTATTAACTCCAAGAGCCAATGGAAAGCTAGTTTATGAAGAAGGAAAACGACAATCTAAAACTGAAGCAGTTATAGCAAATCTTCAAAATAAAGACACTGTAGAATGTCAAATCTCAGCTGTAGACTATATTCCTTTCTTAAAGAATCAAAAGGAAGCGTATATGAGATTAGAAGGTCGAATTTTTGGAGGTGCTCCAGTTAGGGTTGATATTA
>JAUWNA010000034.1 GCA_030612905.1 Promethearchaeota archaeon | reverse complement strand
TACAATTATTTCTTCATGAAAAATGAATGAAAAAGATTCAGCTCCTAAAACCGGTTTCCAAAAAATTATTGCTTTTTTTAACAATAATCTTGATATGAATCATCCAATCGCGATCGCTGAAGTAGTTGAGAAAACCGGATTCTCGTGGAGTTTCGTGAAAAAAACACTAGCTAAAATAAAAGAAGAATACGATGGATTTCATTTTGAAAAATCAGGAAGCACCTGGATTATGTGGAAAGATCGAAATCATATTATAAAGAAATTGGACGAAACTTGTTCTCGATTTTTAAAAGATGATGATAAATGCTGAGAATTATCTTTTTTTTCTCAACTTTTTACCAGCTAAATATAAGATACAGCACCCTGGACATATTGGCATGAATTTTTTTGACTCCATATAATCTCTGAACTTCTTATATTTCTCTCCATTCCAAATGTCGGTAATGCTATTCTCATGAAGATTTCCAAGCACTAAATCATAGAAGATATGGCAAGGAGCAACATCACCATTAGCAACAATCTCAGTTGACACCCAAGGAATAATGCACTTCTCATACACATCAGTCATCTGATCCCAATTCGAAGTTAGATACGCTTCTAAATTTTGTGAAGAAAAAGTAGGTGGTAGAAGCACCGCGTACTTATTTTGGCTCGAATAATAGGTTCGCACTCTATTTACTTGTCTAGATAACTCAGTTCTATCTATTTCATTGAATTCAGATGGTAAACGGACCAAACCCTTCCAATAGGTATCACTTTGAATTCCAAATTCTGAACTGAGAAATTCTGCGTAATCTTCTCCCATCTGTTTTGTAATATAGTTCTGCATTTGTATTGTAATACGGTCTAATTTTGAAATATCAAGATCCTGCAAGAAAAATTCCTCGATTGCTAGAAAGTTATCAGAAGTTACAGTGTAAATTATATCAATAAGGGGTTTTTTTGCTTTGTTCTTCTCTTTTACCTCAAAAAGATCATTAATTCCTTGTATTGCCTTTTCATAGCTCCCTACCCCTCTCATTTTATCATTTATATCTCGAGATCCATCAAGAGAAACCCGCACCAAGTCAAATTCTTTTTTTACCAACAATTCTGCATGATCGGACAAAAGTGTTCCATTTGTTGGAGTGTTTACAAAGGAATTATTCTTTTTAATTTCAACTATTAGCTCTTCAAAATAAGGATATAGTAGCGGTTCTCCACCAAATAGCGAATAGGTTGGCTTTACAATCGCAAGTTCCCTGATTAAGTTCCTAACGATTTCAAAATTTAGAGTCTTGGGTTTTTGTTTAGTTTGAGATGTAGAATACGCACCAGTTTCTCCCCAATAATAACATATTTTACAACGCAAATTACAATTTTCAGTAAGATGGAGCGTTATATTCCGAGGTAACGAAGGAATTATAGGCATTGAAATCTAAATTAAAATCATTAAAGTATTTTAACATGTAAAATAATATGTATAATTTAAATTGATGCGTTTATTCTCACATGTTTCTAAAAGCTAATCTACAATAGAACTAAGTGATTTTGGTAGGTTAGTCGAAAAAAAAGACTGGATAAATTCAACATCGATTTCTTTTAATAAAGTGGCGCTCTTACATGAAGCAAGTAAGATTCCATAGTGGTTTAAAGGTTGTATTAATATTGCCCCATTAGAACAATCAATTAGTATTCGTTTTAGATTACCAGCTGTTATTTCACCAACAAATTGTCTTCCGATCCACCTTAGGGCAGCACTTATCGCGGCAATAAGTGTACGATCGGTGTTTTCATCTACAAAAGAAGCAATGGGTAAACCTTCATTACCAACAACTATGATTGCATTTATTCCTATGATTCTCTTACACAAATCTTCTAGGTATTCTTCTAGATTGGACATCATAAATAAGCCCTTTGTTTTCGGTTAAAAATAATTTTAACAAGAAAATATTAGGAATTTTAAATATATATGTGTTTGCTTAGGGTGAAAAATAAAAACATCGGAAATTTGTTTTAAGAGCCATTCAAACCTAAATCTCACCCTCCTTCTTATACAAAGTAATATTGTTTTATTATCAAAAAAAGTACTATTAAACTGCTATATAAGTTGTTTTTCCCAATATCTTCTAATAATAAGTTTTCCTAAAAAACCAACATTATCGTTTTTTAAACCTTAATTTATGCGGTTTTAACCTTAGAAAATAGAGAGTGTGAATATTCACACTAGCTTTATATTTTATGTTCCATTTTATAAAACAAATTTTTATCAATAAAAATTATACATATTAGAGTGTCTATTTTAATGAAGATTGAAAAATCAAGTCAAGAACTTGAAAATGAAGTAATTTATGCCGGTTTATGCATTCATTGCTGAAGTTGTAACGCGTTTTGCCCACATATGGATTTTAATGAAGAAACTGGATTAGCTTATGTCGTTGACGAATGTGCTGAAACTGTTGGTTTGTGCTATAATGCATGCCCACGAAGTTTCCTTCCTGTTTCCGAAATTGAACTAAAAATGTTCGGTCAAAATCGCGTTGACTTAGCTGTTGGGGTATATAAAGATATAATTCAGGTTAAATCCAAAAATAAAGATGAGATTTTATTCAATTTAGTTTCAGCCGCATTCGACTCTGGAATTGTTAAACATTTTGTTTTGAGCAAACCTAAAAGCAAAAAGCCACCTGTCGCTTTTCCTGTAGTTGTTGATAGCGCTAATGATGCTAAACAATACATTCCTAACAATCCCACTCAAAATGCTGGGCCTTTAATTACTGGAATTGGAAGAGCTTATTTGGATAGAAAGCGGGATATAGGTATTATTGCGAATCCATGTCATCTTCAAGGTCTTGCAAAAATCGTAACAAGTGATTTCAACACGGGGGCCGAGCGTACTTCCCTAAGGATAGGCTTTGCTTGTTCTTCTGGTGGAATGACTGGCTGTAAATACTGTACTGATTACACTGGTGAATTTTCTGACATTTCTTACAGTCCATGGGGCGCACCTAAAGGCTCTGGAGAATCATTTTTGATCGTTAGAACTGATGTAGGCCAAAAAGTCGTAGATCATGCAATAAAGAAGAAATTAATCGAAGTTACCAATAAAGAGCCCGATCTTAGCGAAATGAAAAAGTTCATAAATAAGAAGAGAAAGAAAAACTTCTTAAATTTGCTAGGTAGAGAACTAATTACTGCCAAATACCTGCATTTAAACATTGACGAATTCAAGGACTTACTCGAATAAAATTTTTGAAGTAGCTAAACCAAACCTATTTTTTTTTGTATTTCTTTTATTAACATTTCAAATATAATTCGATTATCTTTACCCGATTTTGAGCTCGTTTCAAAAAGATAAGGGATATCATGTTCTTTCCGAAACTCCTCAGCTTCTTCTCGCTTAACAGTTCGTCTATCGTCAGATAGATCAACTTTTCCGCCAACTAGCACAAACACAGGGTCTGAAGAATTGTCTTGAACAATATCGTACCATTCTTGAAGGTTCTGGAAACTTGTATATCTAGTAATATCGTAACATAGCAGGCAACCGTGAGCACCTCTTGCATAATTCGGTAAAAAAAATCTGAACCTTTTTTCGCCAGCGAAGTCCCAAATTTGAAGTTTTACTACCCAATTTTCAAATTCCATCTGATAAGTGGCTAAATCCGTTCCAATAGTGATTTTCATTGGAGTAAAATGCCCCGTAATCAGTCTCTGTATCATGGTGCTTTTTCCAACCCCCCCATCTCCTACAACGACTACCTTAAAAAGATATTTGCGTTTTTGCTCGGTTGGTTGAGACATAATATACAATTATTTGAAATTTAAGTAATTAATATATGGATTAGATTTTAATAAATATGATTTTAATAAGTTAAAATAATTCTATAATTTATTCTCTAGCAAATTCTCGATTAAATTTTATATTAATTTTAGTAAGATTTTCGATTATGTTTTTACGATTTTCTTCGGGCAATTCTTTCAGTAAATTTTCGAAATTAGCGTGATCTATGTTGTTCAAATCTTTATAGATAAAGATAAGTAAAAAACTTGCCACTAGAGGAGAAATTATAACAATTAATAATGATATGATGGATATATTTAATGGTAGTGAACCCTCAATTCCAGTGCCAGGTAAATAATACGAAAATCTTGAAACTGCGCTATCAATAAATAAAGTAAAACTTATATTTAAGATGTTTAGGAATATGAATGTACTTAAGTTAATAATGCTTACAATTTTAAAACTCTTCAATTTTAGATGTGAGATTACTTTATCTAAATCACTTTTAAGTAAAGTATTGTTTTGCGCTTGCGTACTGAGTTTATTATTTTTCAATCGAATTACTATTTTGGAATAATTCCATACATCAATTAGAATCCAATAAAACCCGAATGTGTAGAGAAAGTTAAAAAGTATGTTAAAAAATAGATCATAATATTGAATTAGCTGTGGATGATAATAAGATTCTGCTCCTATCCAAAACAATAAAATTAATAGGAGTATTGCCGTGAAAAACAATCGATTAGCGTGCTTTTTTTCTAATCCTATGGGGTTATAAGTAATTGGGGTGTTATTTGAAGTGGTTCTCCATTTATTTGTATTAATTATTCTGAAAAATACCGAATACGCAAACGTGATAATTGGAAATAACAGTAGAAATAAATTTTTCCAAGATTGAGCTAGAACAAATAAATATAAAATAATAAAGGTTATTATATCTCTAAGTAAAGGCTCATGAAGTAATTCTCTTAGAAGTAAATAGTTTTCATCAGAATTTTTTTCACTCATTTTTTAATAATAAATAATAAAAAACATATATACTCTATGATATTATTAGTTCTAAATTATAGATTAACATTAATTATCAATATTTCCTTCGGTGGACAAAATAAATTACCTTGATTTCTTTCCTTATGAGCAATTTAGACGAGACCAAGAAGATATCACGAAAAAGATTGAGAAAGCTTCAATTGAAAAGAAAATTACTTTACTCGCAGCTCCAAATGGTACAGGTAAGACAATTATTGCTTTATGTGCCTTATTGCCTTTATCAATACGAAATAATTTAAAAATTATCTATATGTGCCGTACTCATTCTCAGAATACAAGGATTATTAAAGAACTAACGAAAATCTCAGATTTTCTAAAAAAGAAAACCCCCCAAATCCAAGTAAACGGACTTTCCATTAGGGGAAGAAACGAAATGTGCCTTAACGAAACGCTATTATCTTTAAAACTTAAACCAAAAGAATCGATGTCCGTGTGCGGAGACTTAAGAAAAAATAAAAATTGTAGATATTTTCTAAATTTAATCAAAAAAAGAAGTGAATACGATAACCCTATCGATATTGCTCCCGATTTATTAAGTGAACCGGTTGATGCTGAAGAATTAATTAACTTATGTAAAGATAAGAAATTATGTCCTTACTTTTTGAGCAAATTTCTTCTAAAAGAAATGAGAATAATTACATGCAATTACCAGTGGATTTTTAATCCTTTTATACGCGAAAATTTTTTACAATTTATAGATGAAGAGCTTAATAATTGCATTTTAGTGCTTGATGAATGCCATAATGTAATTGATATGGCAACAGATATTAATTCCGATAGAATAACGCCTTACTCACTTAGAATATGTCTAAAGGATTTAGAGATTTTCCGGTCACCAAGTATTATGCAGAGGTTTGTAAAAATCTTATTAAGTCATTTAGAAAAGAAGAAAAAGAGTTTAAGTGTTGCAGAAATAGAAATTAAAGCAGAAAATTTCTTGCTTCAAGTTTATTCACAATTAGGGTTTTCGAACTTAAACGATTTTAAGAATCTCGTTAGGGATTTACACACTTTTAGTGTTTCAATTCACGACGAAAAGCTTGCAAACGGCGATATATCAAGAGATTTCGTAGGTGCATTAGCAGAATTCTGGCTAAAATGGATAAGATGCTATTTACGGGATAATTACTTCTTTTGTTATAATCTAAAAAGAGTAAAAGGGAAACCGCTAATTTCAATAGAAATTGTTGCGTTAGACCCAAGAGATGTTGTTATTCCCATTTTAAAAGAGTGTTATACTAGTGTGCATCTTTCTGGGACCGTAAATCCTTACGTTTATAACAATTTAATGGGTTTAAGAGAAAGTGGAAAGAGTTATAAGGGAATCGTTGCGAGCTCACCATTTAAAAAGGAAAACATTAAAGCAATAATTACAGAAGGTGTAGACACGCGTAGAGGGAGTCGAACAGGTCCAATGTTTAAAAAAATGCTCTCCAAAATTGACGAAGTAATTTATAGCACTCCTGCTAACATAGGTATTTTTTGTGCTTCATATAAAATTCTAAACGCATTAGTTACGAATGGTATTGAATCTATAGCTAATAAGAATAAAAAACAATTATTTATCGAGGAACCCGGACTTTCTGCTTCAGAAAATGCCTTCTTGGTAAATGATTTTAAATCAATGGCATCTCCCTCCCGTAATGGGGCTGTTTTATTGGGCGTGTGTGGAGGGAGAAATTCAGAAGGAGAAGATTATCCGGGAGATTATATGAATTCAGTAATTATCGCTGGATTTCCGTATCATTTACCCACCCCCCGAGTTAATGCAAAAATAAAATATTACGATAAAGTTTTTGATAAACAAGGATGGAATTTTGCATACCTATATCCTGCCGTTCAAAGGGCAAACCAAGCTTCTGGGCGTCCTATACGAAAATTAAAAGATAAAGGCGCAATAATATTTATGGATTTCCGTTTTAAACAAAAGTATAAATGGATTTCTGAATGGATAAGAAAAGAACTTGAAGTTGTGCCAGATAAGAAAGGTGCTTTAATTAAGTCTTTATATCCCTTTTGGCACAGTTAAAATATTAGAGAGAACCAATTATTTTACATCTATTCAAGAAGTTTAGCGCATTTATTGTAAATTAAGATATAGATCAGCTAATTTTTTAGAAACAATGCTCCATGTAAAATTGGTCTTGACCCTTTTGTAGCAATTTTCCTTAATTTTCAGAAAATAATAAGGATCTAGTAAAACATGTGATTTAATGATTTCATCTGGTATCTGGTTAACGATTTTTAGAATGTTAATATCATAGACTGTATTATTTTCAGAATCCTTCATAAGTTGAGCAACTTCTGACGATTTTAAGAGGGATATTAATGCTTTTGCAAATTGATGGGGGTTATCTTTTTCTATAAGAATGCCAGTACCTATTTTGGGAAACAATTTTACATCAATAATAGTTTCTTGTAAACCTCCAACCTTACTTGCAATGATGGGCATTTTACATGCCATAGCTTCTAATGCCATTATACCAAATGGTTCCCATCTAGATAACGCACAATAAATGTCTGCAGATATATGTGCCAGATAAAAAATATCGGAAGCTACTCCGAAAATTATGCGTATGTTTTCAGGATATTGTTTAACATAGTGAGCATATGTTTTAATTTCATTTAAGCTATAATCAGTTGGTAATATGAGAAAAAGGAATTTTACATTATGAACTGCCTTTAAGATCTCTGGGATCGCTTCAAAAATAATTTCAAATCCTTTTTGAGGAGAAACCCTTCCTGTTGTAAGAACTAACGGGCCTGATTCTGAAAAGGCTTTAATATTACCGTTTTTAATAAAGGGATTTCCGTTTGATATTTCGTTTATTGTATCTAAAACGGTTTTAGAATTAATTAATGGGCTTTGGCTGAGATTACCTATTTTATACTCTAAAAGGTACTTTTTCATATTTATAATTGTAATCTCAGTTTCTTCTGAGAGATTTAGGAATTCGCGAATTTCTTTTCCATGAATTGCTATTATTTTTTTATAAATCTCATAATAATCCCAATCGCATCCATCCCAAACAAAATCAGCCTTGAACTCAATTAATTTTTTGCCACAATTTGGAATAACATCTGATATTAAATATGATTGACTTACTGTAGTAACCACATCTGATATAATAGCTCCAATCTTTTCAACTGTGGGTGCTGTAGACTCAACACCCGATCCGTTAAATTCCTTAGATAGTTTAAATATTTCTGTCAAATTTAACATTTTAAACCCTTCATTTAACAAGACTCCAATAGGCGTTTCGTCTATTCCGCTTGCTCTATAAAAGTCGTATTCGAACCTCGGCCAAGTTAATAGGTGTATCGTTAATATCGAAGCAACATTTAAACTATTTTTTGCTAAGATCTGCTTCATTCCTATGTAGGGCAAAACAACATGGTAATCGTGCAAATGAACGACTTCAGGCAAATAGTTCTTGTTATTTTCTACAAAGAATTCCACCAAACATTGAATCCCAATGCTAAAAAGAGATATTTTACCTTTTATTGTTTCTGGATTATAAACCGTCTTATCATCCAAATATTTTGACGTGAAAGAATTCTCTCCAGAAACTAAAACGATGTTCACATTTTCCATTTTAAATTTATAAAATGAGATATTATAGCTCGCTTCTTGCTCATTTAATCCGATAAAAGAAGGATTAATTTGACCGACACAAGTGAAAGGTAATTTTTCCAATTTAAATTTGTTTTTTAGATTTTCAAGTTGCCCATGGGACGGCATAAATACGGTAATATCGAACTGTTCAACTAAATGCTTTGCCTGGTTTGCCGGTACTTCTCCAAGCCCTCCTACTTTAGCTACACCAGCGTACTCAAATGTAAAAATCCATACTTTTTTCTTATTTTCTATCAAATTAGCTCATTTTTTAAAGAACTTAATTTTCTGGAAAAAAGCTCAAGACTTATTTAATAATTAATATTTGCTTAAAGTCTTAAAATATTACTTTTATTAAAGTTTAATTAAATTTATCTATTGTTTGGGGCAATCGCGGTAAAAATAAGAAATCTTTATTCATTTATTAATCGCTTTTATGTTTTAGAATTTGACCGTTTAAAGCTCCAATATGAATGCCTTTCTTAACGGTTATTTTACCATTTACAATAACGTAGTCAATTCCTTCAGGAAATTGACGCCCCTTTTTGTAAGTAGATTTATCTTCTATTTTTTCAAAGTCAAATATTACAATATCAGCTTTTTTATTCTCTTTAATTTCGCCACGATCACTTAATCCCAATATGGTCGCAGGCAAAGAAGTCATTTTCTTAATTGCTTCCTCTAAAGATACTAATTTTTTTTCCCTTACATATTTAGATAAGATTTTAGGAAATGTCCCGTACGATCGCGGGTGTGTATTTACATCTTTAACTAAGAAACCGTCAGAACCTACGCAAACAAAATTTTGCTTAAAAAGGAAATTAATGCTTTTTGCTTCACTCATCATTCTCATAGAAACCATTATTCCCCCTTCTTCATCTCTTACAAAATCTAATAAACCATCAACAAATTTTCTTTTCGGATATAAAATTTTGATCGCGCGCCCTAAAAATTCTCCCTCTATTTTATGATTATGCGTTACACTAATTATTCTAACTGATTTTTTAAAAAACTTTAAGAGAAATTGGCGTAAAATAACTTTAGGGACAAGTCCTATTGCTTTAGGAGCGCTTGACAAAAAATTAGCTGATATTAAATTAAATATTTCATTAATAATTTCTTTTCTTTTTTCTAAATCAGTGAGATTTTCTTTAAAATTATCATAGACCCAAGGCTGAAGTAGGACATAGGATAGACTTGTAGAACTTTCTTCGTAAGGATATAAATCAGCATAGATTTTTAACCCATGTTCTCTAGCTTCTTTAACTAAATTTATCATATCTGAAGTTAATTTCCAAGCAAAACTACTTCCAGCTTTCCAATGAGAAATTTGTGCTTGAATATTTGCTTCTCTGGCAATTCTAATCAATTCCATCATACCTATCTTTATTACATCTCCTCCTTCGTTTCTCATATGCGAATCGTAAATTCCCTTATATTGAGCTACAATTTTGCATAGTTCAATTATTTCTTCTGTAGATGTTATAGAGCCTGGAGGGTAAATTAAACCAGTAGTTAACCCAAACGCTCCAGCTTTCATCCCTTCCTCAACGCTTTTTTTCATCTCTTCGATTTCCCTTTCGTTTGCGGGTCGCCTTTCAGATCCCAAAACTAAAAACCTAACGTTTCCGTGAGGGATAAAAAAAGCAAGATTAACAGAAACCCCTTTTTTTATAATCGCATCCATGTATTCTTGAATTGTATCGTATAATAGATCAGAGGAACCAAAAATGTTTTTAACGAAATTACGGTAATATTCTCTTACTTTTTCGTTAGCAGGAGCAAGTCCTATTCCGCACATCCCTACTACGAGAGTTGTTACACCCTGCATTATAGACGCTTCTGCTTTATTTAGCTCTAGAATTGAAAGGTCTCCGTGATGATGCATGTCAATAAAACCTGGGGCAACAACTTTATTTGAAGCATCAATTATTTCTGTTCCAGCGGCATCAATATTTTGCTTGATTTGAACAACTTTATCCCCTTCAATTAATATATCCGATATAAAGCCTTGTGAACCAGTACCATCAAAAATCAGTCCATTTTTAATTAATAATCCCACTAATATCAACCATAATTAATTTTCGAGTTCTTCTTATTTTAAGAAATTAACAATTTTATTTTAACTATATTTATTAAATTAAATAATTAAAATTTTTATTGAGCTATTCTTAAGAATTAAATAAGTAAATGAAAATATAGAAGAAGATATTATGTGCGATACGTTAGTAGCATTAGGAAATTCAACTAAAGATGGAAATGTAGTTTTTGGAAAGAATAGTGATAGACCTCAATCTGAAGCCCAACTGGTAACTTACCTTCCCAGAACGCAATATTCCAAGGGAGAAGAAGTAAAATGTACTTATATTTCCATTCCACAAGTTTCAGTAACACACGAAACTATTCTCTCGCAGCCTTACTGGATGTTTGGAGCTGAAATGGCCGCAAATTCACATGGCGTCGTAATAG